>DAOOIT010000002.1:0-86427 GCA_035384565.1 Planctomycetota bacterium
CGAGCCCTTCAGGCTCCAGAGGCAATCACCCTGCCTGCAATTCCGGCCCACACCCCGCGAAGTGCCGCAGCGTCTTACGCTCTCCGGCCGCTCGCCCTCACATACTTGCTCATCCCGCAGATGAGCAGGTATGGCCGGAACCGCGAGAATCGCCCATTCTCGCCCATCTACCCATGCTGTATCACTCTCCTCCTCACAGGGTTGATACAGCATGGCCAGGCTGCGCCCGCCGGCCGCGGGCGCGGGCCGGAATCGCAGGTGGTTTCTGATGCGAGAATCCCCCGGAACAGGCGAAGGCCCGCCGCAAACGTAGCCGCGAGCGTTCCGCTTGCGGCTCCTCTTTCTCGTCCCTACGCTCTGCGTGGGGACGCGCCTCTTGGCCGCTCCGCGGCCTCTTCGTCTTCAGGGAAAACTTGACGCGGGAGTCAGGAACCTCCCGCGGGTTCCAAACCCGCGGGAGGTTGGGGTTGGACGCGGGAGCGTCCGGACCTCCGCCCCCACGCGGAGCGTAGGGGCGAGCATGGGAGCCAGCCCTCCCGAAGGTATTGGAGCCTTCGGGAGGGGGGTCTCTGGGGCAATCGGAGGCCGAAAGGAGGCATGGCAACCACTCCGCAAAGCCCTCTGCGGGTGGTCTACTCCTCCGGCCGCGAATCAGTCTGCATTCTTCCGCGTAGCGACAAGCGTCTCGCTTCTCGAAGACCACCGCACGCGGGACGCTTGCGGCTACGCTCGAGACCCTGGCCGACGCAACATGGTTTCGGTCACTGCAAAGTGATTCGCGGCCGGAGTAGTAAGAATCGCACCAGAACGGATGCCACATTCAGGAAAGGCCACGAATTGCCAGACGGCAGGGGCGGGGGACAGCTTTCGGAAGCCGCGCGCACGTGATCTGCGTTCAACAACTTCAGACGTCGCAACCGCCTCCCTCGCGGCCCACCTCGGGTTGCACCGACCCGTGGCGCGCGGTATCATCATGGGGCATCGCCCAACGGCTCTGCACCGGGCAGAGGGGTCCTCGCGATGGGACTGCGAGCCAGGCTGATCGCCGCGTTCCTGTTTGTCGTCGTCTTGCTCGGCGGGGCGACGATCTACACGGGCAGCGCGATGATTGACCGCACCATCCGCCGCGAAGCCCAGGCCAACACCGAGGCGAACCTGCGCTCCGCCCGCACCTACGTCGAGCAGCGCCTCCTCGCGCTTCAGCAGGTCCTCGAGTCCATCGCCCGCAGGGCCGTGCCCCAGGCCGTGCTGGCCGAGGGCGCCTCGCCCGAGGCCCGCGTGACCCTCGAGCGCGAGCGCCTCCACTATGGCTTCGACGCGCTCAGCCTGTGCGACGCGGCGGGCCGCGTGGTGCTCCGCACCCGCCACCCCTACAGCACCGAGGGCAACCGCGCCCTCGACCCCCTGGTCGAGCGCGCGCTCAAGGGCGAGGCGGGCCGCGGCATCGCCATCCTGCACGCCGACGAGCTGGCGCTCGAAGGCTCCGACCTGCCCCGCCAAGCCTACCTGCCCCTGGTCGAGACCCCGCGGGCCAAGCCGCGCCCCGACTCCGTCGAGTCCCGGGGCATGATGCTCTGGGCCGCCGCCCCCGTGCCCGGGCCGGCCGGCGGCGCGCCGCTCGGAGCCCTCTACGGCGGCATCCTGCTCAACCGCAACTGGCCCCTGGTGGACGACATCCGCGCCACGGTGTTCGGCGACGAGTCCTACGACGGCAAGCCCCTGGGCACCGTGACCATCTTCCTGTGGGATGCCCGCATCGCCACCAACGTCACCACCGAGGCCGGCAACCGCGCCATCGGCACCCGCGTCTCCGCCGAGGTCTACGACCGCGTGCTCGAGAGCGGCCAGCGGTGGCTCGACCGCGCCTTTGTCGTGCGCTACTGGTACCTCACCGCCTATGAGCCGATCCGCGACCCCCGCGGGCACACCATCGGCATCCTCTACGTCGGCGTCCTCGAACAGAAGTACGCCGACCTCAAGCGCCAGATCCTGCGCAGCTTCGTCATCCCCGTGGGCATCGCGCTCGCGGCCGCGGTCGCGCTGTCGCTCGTCCTCGCGCGCACCATCGCGCGCCCCGTGGGCGAGCTGCTCGCCGCCTCGCGCCACCTGGCCAGCGGCGACAACGACTACCGGCCCCGCAGCCTGAAGACCTCGCCCGAGCTGGCCGAACTCACCGACGCCTACGTGCAAATGGCCGACGCCATCCGCCAGCGCGACCTCGACCTCCGCCGCCAGAACCGCGAACTCGAATCGGCCAACGAGCGCCTCGCCCAGCTCAACCGCAGCTACATGGAAATGCTCGGCTTCGTCACCCACGAACTCAAGAACCCGCTCAACAGCGTGATCTTCTCGGCCGCCGCGCTGCGCGACGGCTATCTCGGCCCCCTCGGCGAGAAGCCCAAACAGGCGGCCGACCGCATCCTGCGCAACGCCAAGTACCTCGAGGAAATGATCGCCAACTACCTGAGCCTCTCGCGCATCGAGAAGGGCGAGATGACGGCCAAGTTCCAGCCCACCGACCTCCGCGCCGACGTGGTCGAGCCCATCCTCGGCCAGGTGCGCGCCCAGTTCGACGAGGCCCAGATGCGCGTCGAGACCCGCGTGCCCGAGGGCCTGAGCCTCGAGGCCGACCCCGGCCTGCTGCGCATCGTGCTCGACAACCTGCTCACCAACGCCGCCAAGTACGGCCGACCGGGCGGCCGCGTCGAGATCGCCGCCGAGGCCGTCGGCGACGCCGTCCAGCTCGCCGTCACCAACGAGGGCGAGGGCATCCAGCCCGAGAACCTGCCGAAGCTCTTCGGCAAATTCGTCCGCCTCGACCAGCCCGCCACCAAGGCCCGCAAGGGCACGGGCCTCGGCCTCTTCGTCTGCCGCGAGATCATCGAGAAGCACCGCGGCCGCATCTGGGCCGAGAGCCAGCCCGGCCAGTGGGCCCGCTTCACCTTCTCCGTGCCCCGCCAGCAGCCCGCCCCTGCCACGGAGTAGCCGCCGGCCGGCGGGCGCCGGCCACGCAGCCCACGGGGATTTCCGGGCCGGCCCCTAGATTCCCCGGCGCAGCGGCATCCGCTCCGACTGGATCGTCTTCGCCTCGCCGTGGACGCGGAGCTTCACCGGGCGCGGCTCGGGCGACGCCACGCGGTAGCTCGTGACCTTGCCGTCCCTCCACTCGATGTCCACCGTGAAGCCGCCGCGGGCGCGGAGCCCGGTGACTTTGCCGGCGGACCAGGCCGCGGGCAGGGCGGGCAGCAGCACGAGTTCGTCGGCGTGGCTCTGCAAGAGCATCTCGGCCACGGCGGCGCAGCCGCCGAAGTTGCCGTCAATCTGGAACGGCGGGTGCAGGCACATCAGGTTGCCGGCGCCGCGGCCGATCAGCATCGCCAGCAGCTTGCCCGCCCGGTCGCCGTCACGCAGGCGCGCCCAGAAGTTGGCCTTCCACGCCATGGACCAGCCGGTGGAGGCGTCGCCGCGGCGCTCGAGCGAGAGCCGCGCGCCCCGGAAGAGCTCCGGCGTGCTGGGATTGATCTCGGTGCCGGGGTACAGCCCCCACAGGTGCGAGCAATGGCGGTGGTGCGGCTCCGTCTCCTCGAAATCCTCCGGCCACTCCATGATGCGGCCCGCCGCGTTCACCCGAGTCGGCGCCAGCCGGGCGCGCATCGCATCGAGTCGCCCAGCGAACTCGGCGTCCACGCCGAGCCGGCGCGCCGCGGCCGCGGTGTGGAGGAACAGCTCGCGGATGATCTGCATGTCGTAGGTCGAGCCGACGCACAGCGCCGTGGTCTGCCGCTTGCCGGCCTTGTCGGTGAAGGCGTAGGAGTTCTCCGGGGAGTTCGACGGCACGGTGACCAGCCAGCGGTGCCGCGGGTCCTCGACCAGGCTGGCCTGGAAGAACTCGCACGCGCCCCGCAGAATCGGGTAGTACTCGCGCAGGAACGCCTCGTCCTGGGTGAACTCATAGTGCAGCCAGATGTGCTGGGCCAGCCACGCGCCGCACGTGGGCCCCATGCAGGCCGGCAGGTAGCTGGGGGCGGTCTCGAACCACGGGTTCTGCGTGTGATTGGCCATCCAGCCGGGCGCGTTGAAGTAGGCTTTGGCGGTCTTGGCGCCCTCGCGGGCCACGCCCTGGATGAACCGCAACAGGGGCCGATGGCAATCGGACAGGTTGGCTGGCTCGGCGGGCCAGTAGTTCATCTGAAGGTTGATGTTGCTGTGGAAATCGCCGCGCCACGGCGTCGAATACTCCTCGGCCCAGATGCCCTGAAGGTTGTTGGGCAGCGGCGAGTCCGGCCGCGAGCCGGCCACCAGGAGGTAGCGGCCGAACTGGAAGTACAGCGCCGCCAGCGCGGGGTCGGGCGCATTCTCGTTGCGCCGGACGCGCTCGGGCGTGGGCAGGGCCGCGTTCGGCCCCGCCGGCAGCGTCAGTTGGCAGCGGTCCATGTAGCTCCGGTGGTCCGCGATGGCCCGGTCGCGCAGGTCGTCGAATCGCAGCGCCAGCGCTGCGTCGAGGCGCTGGCGCGTCGTGGCCTCGAAGCCCTTGTCGAACAGGTCTGTGCCTGCCGACACGATCAGCATCGCCTCCTCCGCGCCCGCGACGGCCAGCCCGTCGTCCGTGGCGGAGACCTTGCCGCCCACGGTGGCCGCGCCGAGCAGTGCCAGGAAGCGCACGCCCTCGCCCCCGCCGCCCGGCTTGTTGAAGGGCAACTGGCCCTCGAGCTTGTGGCGCTCGCCGTCGCGCTTCGCGGTGGCATGTCGCCGGCGCGAGAGCGCCGCGGTGAACGTCAAGGCTCCGGGCTTGTCCGCCTTGAGGCGCACGGCGAGGACCTCGTTCGGCTTCGAGGCCACCAGTTCGCGGGTGAACGTCACGCCCTTGTGCGTGTAGCGGGTGGTGGCCAGGCCCGTCATCAGGTCGAGTTCGCGCCGGTAATCGCTGAACGCCGGCGGGTCCGCCGCCGCGCCGGCCAGGCGGATCTCGGCCACCTGGAAGTACGTCTCCTGCGGCGTGAAGCTGAACCGATAGAACCGGTAGGCGCCCGGCGTGGCGATCTCGAAGGTCTTGGTCTGATGGCGCTTCTCGAACGGCTTGCCGGGGCTGCGGCGGTCCAGCTCGACCCACGTCGCGCCGTCTGCCGAGCCCTCGAGCACCCACACCTGCGGGTCGCGGGTGGGCACGTCGTCGGCGCTGGTCAACGCGTAGCCGGTCACCGTGCGCGCCGCCGGCAGCTCCATCTGCCACTGCACCAGCTTGCCGGCCTTGTCCACGCACCACTTCGTGCCGGGGTCGCCGTCCACGCTGTTCTCGATGCCCTTGCCGTCGCCCGGCCCGTGGCCGCTCGGCGAAGTGACCCGCGGCCGGGCAATCCCGCCGAACTCGATCGTCAGGTCGCCCAGCGTCTGGTAGCAGCCGAACTGGTTCTCGTCCATCCAGCCCCGCACGCCGTCCGCGTAGCGGAAGTTCCTGCTCAGCACGCTGGCGGCTCCGGCGATGTCGCCTGCGAACAGCTTCTCGCGGACCTCCGGCAGGCACTTGTACGCCTCATAGTTGTTGCCATCGTACGGCCCGCCGGACCAGACGGACGACTCGTTGAGGATGATGCGCGCCGCGTCCACTCCGCCCAGGTCCATCGCCCCCAGACGGCCGTTGCCGAGCGGGAGCGACTCGTGGAAGCTCTTCGCCGGCCTGTCGAACCAGAGCGTCGTAGCGGGATCGGCGATGCTGGCGGTGACCAGCAACCCGGTCAGCGGAGCCAGCAGCAGGGCAGCGAGAATGGTTTGAGGGTCAAGCAGTCTCATGGGTTGGGTGTCCTCCTGAGGTAGGCGGCAATGCCCCGACGCGGCGCATGCCCCCGCCGCCGCTCGAGCATTCCCGGCATGGGTAGTATGCCGCAGGCCGTTGTGTCGGTCAAGCTCGGGTTCTCGTGAGCGGGAAACCGCCCGCACCAGGCGCCAGCCCTGGGGTCCCCCTGGTGCCGGGCGACCTGCCGCGTCTCGCCCCTTCTTGCCCACGTGATCGGACGCGGCCGGGCAACCGGGGCGCCGTCGAGCGGCGGTGCTGGCGCGCGTTCCGGCGTCACATGCAAGAAGCCCACACCAGGGGGTTCTGATGTGGGCTTCCTCGGCAGGCGTCGCGCAGAGAGCGCCGCCGTCGGGCGACGCCCCGAAAGGCGGACCTATCGGGGCGGGTCAGCAGGCGGTTACTACCAGGCCCGTCCGGCTGATCTCGAAGTCGAAGAACCGCGCCCGCTCGTTGGGAGGGGCCGCCTCGAGCTCCTTGCGCACCGCCGCGGCATCCTCCGGCGATTTGCAGACCATCAGCAGGAACCCTCCGCTGCCGGCGCCCACGATCCGGGCGCCGTGCACGAACGGCTGCACGCGAGCCATCAGGGCCTCGAGTGGGCCGCTCGTGGCCTCGGGGTTCAACTGCTTGTGGAGCTCCCAGGACCTGCCGAGCAGCCGCCCGAACTCGGGCAGGTCCCGCCGCCCCATGGCCTCCGCCATGCGCACGGCGAGGCCGCGAATCTGGCCCAGCGTGCCCATTGTAGCTCTGTCGCGGTCGAGGTACCGGCCCACGTACTGCTCGAGGATGTTCTTGGCGAGCCGCGTCATGCCCGTGTAGTAGAGCAGCGCCTGCCCACGGCAGAGCCGCGGGTCAAGGACGTCCGCGGGCAGGTACTGAATCGTGGGGTCGGGCACGAGCCCTGGCTCGGTGGTGGTGAGCTTGACCCCGTCGGTGGCGCCGCCCACCTGGTCCTGCCAGCCGCCGCCCGTGGTCATGGCCTGTTCGAGCCGCAGAACATGGTGGAACAGCTCTCGCGGGGCCACGGTGCGCCCCATGAGGCGATGGAGCACGGCGAGGACCACGGCGCCCATGAGACTCGACGTGCCGAGGCCGCTGCCTTTGGGGACCGCGGCGAGAGTGGTCAGTTCCACCCCGCCGCCGAACGATTCCAGCGCCTGCGGCAGCGTGATGCCTTCCTCCCACTCGCTCGACACCGGCGAGAACCCGGAGAGGGCCAGCGCCGCCTTGACCACCGCAAAGTCGTCGCCGGGCGTGCGATGGTCCATCAGCTCGTCGAGCCGGGTCAGCTCGATCCGCCGCCCCAGGTCAATGGACGCGATGCGAATGACGGGCTCGCCGATCACGCGCGCGTAGGCGTGGATCGGCGGCTGGCCGTTGAGGTCAATGGCGGCGTTGAGGACGCAGCCGCCGCGCTCCAGCGTGTAGGGCGGCGTGTCCGTCCAGCCCCCGGCGAGTTCCAGCCGGGCAGGGGCGCGGCCCCACACAATCTCGTCCCTTCTCAGGGCGCTCCTCGGCCGTGGCAGTCTGCACTGGCCGCTGGCGATGACCGCCTGTTCGAGACAACGGAAGGCCGCTCGCTTCGCGCTCTCGCACCATTCGGTTGCGCCCGTTGGCGCCGCGCACGACGCCCCGAGCGCGGCGAGCCACGATTGGTCGTCCGGGGGCAGGACTTCACGGAGCGCTGCCGGAAAGCTCGGGCCCCATCGTTTATCCCGGGCGCACAGGCTCTCGACCGCGGACCCCAGGGAGTGGAGGATTCGGGAGCAGACGAGCGGCCCCATGCCCGCGCTGCCTTCGGCGCTCGCGTGTTGCCAGCGTGCCTCGCGAAGCAACTCCGCCGCCGTGGTGGCGGGCCGCTCGGAATGGCCGAGGAGATACGCCAGATCCTTTGCGGACAGCGGACCGTCGCGGCGGAACACGCGATGGGCGGAGGAGGCGAGGGCCGCTGCGTGGATTCGGGCCCTGCGCTCCTCGAACGCCTCCAGGTCGGCCAGGAGGGCGATCTCCGCCAGGCTGTAGCGCTCCGCGGCGAGCCAGGCCTCGCGCTGTGACGCCGATGCCTCCTCGGGCGCGAACATCCACAACCAGTCCCGATAGCCCATGGCCTGCGCCACGGCGGGGAAGAGCCGCGCCTGCCAGACCGTTCGCCGACCCGGGGCGAGCGAGCGGTCCCACACGTCTTCAGGCCGGGCACCCACGGCAGCGAGCCACTCGCCCACGGGACGCCCGCAGAAAGTGGCGCCCTCGCCGGCCGTGTCCTTGAACCGGTCGTCCACGCCGTAGCACCGCACGAACCAGGCGTCCTGGCCAGTCCGCCGCTGGCCGCGCAGCACGTCCAGGCAGGCCCCGCGCGGCAGGCTCAGCGGCTCCTCGACGTCCACGCCGATGACGACGTTCGCCCCTTGCAGCGTGACGCGCTCGCGGATGCGGCACCCCTCCACCCACGCGGCACCCCCCGCGAGGCCGCCCCCCCCTGTCACCTCGTTGTTGATGCTGACGGGGACATCCGTTCTGCCGGCGTCGGGTTCGCGCGTGTCCAGGAGCGCTGCGTTGGCGACCAGCTCGCGCGTCGTACCCAGGTGGAGGAAGCGGCACTGGGGCACCACGTGCACGTGCAGCGGGATGCCCGAGAGGACGTCGAAGAGAGAGCGGAGCAGCGGCTCCTCCCACGTGGAGCCGCCTGCCCGGGCGGCCGCGCAGTGGAGGGCAGGTGTCGTTTCGGTTCCCATCGCGCAGCAGATTTCGCGGTAGAGGTCCAGCCCGCGCGTCGCGACCGCATCGCCGACCGGGCCGCTCCAGGCGAGGCGGCCATCGCGGCTCGGGGTCGCGCCGCAGCCCCGGAGCCAGCGCACGGCCGTGGCGGCATCGAAGCTCATCGCCGCGATGTCCAGCACACACCGCCCGTAGCGGTCCATCCCCCCGCTCTGAGCCAGATCGGCCGGGCTGGGCTTCTGGAGGAAGCGGCGAGCCTGCCCGCCCGGGCCGAGGCAGAAGACCCCGTGGCGGCTCGCCTGCTCGGGAGTGGCCAAGCAACCCAGGGCCGTCACGCCTGCCGGGGCCAGGCGCACCTCTGTCGGATCGAACTCCTTGATGTCATCGCCGGCGGCTACCACGACCTGGCCGCACCCCGGCGGGAGCGCCGGCAGGGCAAGATAGGCGGGCAACTGCCGATCGAACAGCGTCTCCGCTACGCCGCTGTTCGACTCGCCGGGGACGGGCATGAACGCCTTGCCGCACGGCCCATAGGCGGGAAGACGCATCGAGTCCCCTCCCGCATGCACGATCAGGATACGGAGCCTCTCGAGGGCCGCTTGCCAGGCCGCGGGTTCGCCGAGCTCGGCTTGGCGTCCCGCCAGCTCGCGAGTGATCACTTCCATCAGGCACGCCACCGTGCTCCCACCGCTGCCGACCCGCCTTCCCGCCGGGTCGGGCACCACCAGCGCCCTGCGGATGCCGGCCAGGAGCCCCAACTCCTCGCGCACGCGCAACTGCGCTTCATATGTGCGCGCCTGCCGCTCGTTCGAGGCGGTGACGATCACGTAGTCCCAGTTGTCGGCGGCGGGCCTCGAGTGGCCCCCCGCGCCATCGGGCAAGTGCGCCATGGCGCTCATCCCACCCCTCCACGGCTCCAGGCACTGCGCCCAACCAGGGCGGCCGGTTGGCCGGCCACAGGCAGGCGACAGTGCCTCCCGCTCCCCGGCTGAGGCGGACTCTGACGGGCCCGGGCTTGCCTCAGACTGCGGTCGAGGACCTCGAGATAGGCCAGTATGGGAACGATCACGAGCAGGTCCACCGAGAACGCAGCAGCCGTAGTCTCGGGGATGCTGCGAACGGTGAAGAAGGCCAGGACCGCGCCCGCTTCAATCAGAAGGGTCCGGTGCTGCGCCGAGAGCGCTGCCAGACTCCGGAGGCTGCGGAAGAACAGCCGCCACCCGACCACCCACGACGCGACGAAGAAGGCCGTGCCGGCCACCCCGGCCTGCATCAGCGCGAGGAGCCAGGTGTTGTGCACGTGTTGGAGGCCCATGTGGAACCTGTCTGCCAGGGGCCCAAGACCCAGCACGGGCGATCGCAGGAAGACCTCCCAGCCCTCCCGCCACACCTCGGTTCGTCCTGTCATCCGCATCAGGTTCTCGCCGGGTCCGCGCCGGTACACGATGCCCTCTATTCTCTCCGCCATGGTGGCATCTGCAAGCATGGCCAAACCTGCGACGCCCATCGTGAGGAACAATGCACCCTTGCCTCTCTGCACCGACAGCATGAAGAGAGCGGCGACCACGAAGCCGATGAGCGGCGTTCGGGCGCGTGTGGCGAGCATCAGCACGATGGACGCACCGCACACGGCCCCCCAGAGCACCCGGCCCGGGCCTCTCGCCTGCCACATCCGGCTGAAGGCGAACACGGCCGGCACGGCCGCCAGGCGTCCGATGCCCGTGGACCGCGACATGGTCACTCCCCCCACCGCAGGGATCACATTGACAACCTCGACGTCCGAAGACCACCAATCGCCCGAGCTGAACAGAACATCCCAGGCCACGATCGCCAGCCCCACGGCCAGGGTGGCCACCATCACCCACGTGAGCGTGAGAAGCTGAGCACTGCCAGACAACGGATCGCTTCGGGCCACCACAGCCTCCAGCACGATGAACACCGACAGGTACAGCGCCCCCCAGTAGAGGGCCTCGAATGGCGACGCAGAGAGCAGCGAAGTGCCCAGCATGAACAGGCCATACACGGCCATGAGCCGAACGGGACCCGACCTGCCGAAGACGCCGAGCGTGCCCCGCCGACGAACGAAGAGATAGGCCCCCACGGCAGCGGCGAACGCCAGCAGCGACCGGGCGAAGTGCAGGTATCCAACCAGCCCGGTCGGATTGCGCCAATGCCGAGGGTCGGCCTCGATATTGAGCCAGAGCATCACCCAGAGGAGCAAACTCCAGGACAGCGCTCCTCCCAGGGCGGGTCGTCTTACTGCGGGTGCCGCAGGCCCCATCGAGTTTCCCTCAGGGCGCCTCGGCGCGTCCCAGGGCGAGCGCTTTCTGATAGACCCACATCAGCCGTTCATAGCACCGGTCGCGCGAGTACTCGGTCGTGGCCTTCTGGCGGCCCGCCATGCCCATCTCCCGACACAGGCCAGGCTCGGCCCACAAGCGGCGGAGTCTCTCCACCAACTGGGGCACATTGCCGGGCTCGTAGAGCAGGCCGGTGACCCCTTCTTCCACGATCTCTGGCAGCGCACCGATCCGTGTGGCCACCACGGGCCGCCCCGCGCACATCGCCTCGACCAGCACATTGGGGAAGCCCTCGAACCACTTGCTGCAACAGACCAGGATTCGGGTCTCCCGGTAGAACTCCGCGAGCCGTTCCCCTGACAGAAAGCCATGGAACAACACGTTCGGAGGGGCGCCCGCCACGGCCTCCGGCATCGCGGAGGCGTCGCCCGCCACGGCGAAGCGAAGCTCGGGCAGCGCCCGGGCCGCCGCCAGAAAGTCCGCGATCCCCTTCTCGGGGCTGAGCCGCCCGACGAAGGAGATCGTGCTGCCTTCCCCAGGCTCCGCCGGTGGGGCTAGCGCCGACCCCGCGATCATGTTCGGGACGACCTCGACCCTGTCGGCGGGGATTCCTCGATCAATGAACCGCCTTCGCTGGAACTCTGACAGCACCACAAACACGGCCACGTTCTCTCGGATCATCCCCGTGATTCTGGCGAAAGCGTTCCGCAGCGCATACCCGAGGCTCTTCGGCAGGCTGCCGGCGCAGTTCTTCAGCACGCACCACAGCTCGCCCCCTGTGCCCATGCACTTCTCGCACAGGCGGCCGCCCGAGAGCAAGAGGCCGGTCGGGCAGAAGAGGCGGTAGTTCGGGCAGCGCATGACTATGGGGATTCCCCGCCTCCGCACCGGCGCCAGAATCGAGGGCGAGAGCAATGGATAGAGATTCTGAACCTGGACGATGTCGAAGTCGCTCCCGCGAAGGAGTTCAGCCATCTCGCGGCGCGACCTGAAGCTGTGGATGCCGGAGAAGAACGCCCGCGTCTTGCCTGCCAGGGATCCAGGAATACCCGCGGACGACTTCCCGAACCACGTCACGCAATGGCCCCGCTCCTCGAGCAGCCGCGCAATGCTCTCGCACGCATGCTCCTCGCCACTCGGCCTAGCGTAGTCATTGTGAACCAAGAGAACTCTCACCGCATGGCTCCCCAACGCATCCTAAGCGGCGTCTGCCACAGGGCGCTGACGACTCCGTGATCGGGGACAGAGCAGAGGACGCGCTACTTCCTCAGTTCGCGCAAGTACCAGTCAGCCCCGAGATGCACATCATCAGCAAGGCCGCGTGGGTACCCTTCGCCGTAGAGAAGGTAATCAGCATCAGTCGGGATGGGCTGCGTGCCCTTGCCGTAGACGTTCAGCGGGATGATCCTCCTCGTCAGTGTCGCGCCGAAGAGCGGATACTCGTAGCTTCGCGCCGCCAACCACACGGCCACTGTCGCGCATTTCGGGACAAGCTCCTCATATCTCCTCATGGCGGGCGCATATCTCCTGTTGTGCGCCATAAGCTGGCTGATCCTATCTCTCCTGAACACCGACTCCCAGACACTCCCCTGGTAGTGCAGAGCTACCAACGGTCGGTCCGGTCTCACGGTGACAGCAGAGAGGGCCGAGGCACAGCCGATCAGCACGACGATGGCAACATAGGCCCGAAGGAACCCCGATCGTGCTCTGAGGCACAAACCCACCACGGGGACCGCGCACACCGCGCAGGGTGGGAAGTACCTGCTGACATCTGTGCCGTATCTGACACCAAAGGAAACCCCGACAAAGAACAATAGGGAGGCAAAGGAAAACGGCCTGAATCTCCAGTAGCCCATGACCCCGGCTACTGACATAGCCACAGCAATCCATATGAGACCGAAGCCAAGAATCCCCCAATAGGACATGTCCTCATGGATCGTCGGCGGCCTGTTGTAGTTGAACCAGCGGTTTGGATGGCCGCCGATGGAGAACGGCAGATTCATCCCGATCTTCTCTGCTGCCGTCCTCGGAATCAGCCGCACGAGGACCTGCACTCCGGATACGGGGCTGACCGGGGGAAGCCCGTCAAGAGACAGGAACCCAAAACCGATACGCGCGGCGTTCTTCACCCCTTCCCACGCACTGCTACCATAGGAACTGTAGGAACGTTCCGACACGCCAAGGAGCTGCCGCACCTCTGGGGGACCGATCGGGTTCCCGAACACCCGGTAGTTCTCCAGGTACCCTGAGGGAAGTCCAAAGACAGCGATACCAAGAGACACCGAAGCGGCAAAGACAAGCAGGGCCCGCAACCGTCCTCGGGCTGGCTGACAGGTTCCCACAAGGCAGTACAGAAACACTGGCGTCATCGCTAGGAGGGCAAGCAATGCGGTCACCTTCGTGCCGACGGAGAGGCCCGCCGCCAACCCTGAGAAAGCGAGGTACCTCCATTGGTGGGTTCGCCTGAAGACCAGGAGGAAGTAGCTAAGTGAGCCAGAGTACGCTGCCACGAGCAAGTCCTGCTGCGTGGTGACCGCCTGGAGCAGGCACTGTGGAAGCAGTGCGAACACAAGAGAGGCGAATAGGGCTTCCTTCCTGCTGCAACCAAGGCTCGCCGTGATGCCGTAGACGGCGCAGGTAGCAACCCAGTAGGAAAGATACTGAATCAGCTGGCAAGCGTTCTCGTTCCTTCCAGAAACGAGCAAGGTATACAGCGCAAGCACCGCGTGGTTCTTCGGTGTAGCAATCTGCGCGTAGAAGTTGGCATCATAGTGCGCGAGGCTACCGTGTTGCAGGTAGTAGGCTACCCTCGCGAGATAGCATGTCATACCGTCCCAGTGAGTGGGCGCTGTGAACAGGGCTACTGCCAAGTTGGCCAAACCACATGCCGCGGCTGCGGCGAACATTGCGAGAAGGGTGGTTCGCTCATACCATGACCACGACCGCACTTGGGCTGTGAACCAAGAGACGCTGACCTTGGGCAATAACCTTCTCCGTGGAAGGACCAGTTGCCCGAGCCGACCGTTGACGACAGCAAGCGCGAAGCACAGCGAAGCTGTGATCACGCCATAGAGTGACCAGTAACCGAGATCACTCAAGCGGTTGATGGCGGACAGAAGGTATCCTCCGAGGACAATCTCTGCGGTCAACAGACAGAAAGAGAGAAGGATGGTTGCCACATGTCCCCGAGGTCGAAATAGAACGAGCAAGAAGTAGCAGCACAGAAACAGACTCACTGTGGCCAGAATGTTGTGCAATCTACTGCCCTAACACGCGAAGAGTCTCATACCGGGCCTCGCCCCTGCGCAATCACGTCGGCTCTCGCCGCAACAAACCCGGGGCTCACCGGTACTGCGGGCATCGGTCCTCCCCAGGCTGCGCCCCAGGGTGGTGGCGAACAGGTCCGGGGAGCCTCCAGCGCCGCACGGCAAGGCAGAGGCCCAGGTAACCGCCGATGGTCCGGAGAATGCGCATACGGCTCTTGCCGCGGCGGGCGGCGGTGTCGAGGCGAAACGGGACTTCGGAGATGCTGAGGCGCAGGTTCATTGCCTTCTTGAGCATCTCGACGACGCCCTCGAACCCAGCGCGCTCGATGATTCGAGGGCCGTAAGCAGCCTGGAGGGCAAGGACGGCCCGCCCGCGGAAAACGCGGAAGAAGGAACTCATCGTGTGGATGCCTGTCATACCCAGGAGACCCCGAAGCACGATGGCGTTCGCCCCGAAGCTCAGGAACCGCCGCCACCAGCTTGTGTGCTCAAACCCGCCACCGTAGGCGTAGGGTGAGGCGAGGACGACGTCGAGGTCCTCCCGTTCGCACCGTTCGAGCATGCGAAGAAGAGTCTCGACTCGCCCCGTGTTGTCACCCTCCACCGTGGCGACGAAGTCCGTGGGTTCGAGGTCGCCGGCGAGGTGTTCGAAGGCGGTCCCGAACGCACTCCCTGGTCCCATGTTTCCCTCGTGCTTCAGTACAGCCAGAGCGAGGCCATGGCCCAGGGCCGCGGCCAGCTCGGGTGTGCCATCGTTGCTCCCATCGTCCACGAGGATGACGCAAGTCCCGTAACGCCCCGCTTGCGAAGCCGCAAGTTCCCGGAAACTGGCGAAGAGACCCTCGAGATTGGGGGCCTCATTGAGCACCGGTACGATAACGTGCAACGATCGTAACGGGGCGTCCGCGGCATAGCGCGCACCCTCAAGCATGTTAGCTCTCCGAAGACTCTGTGCTGGGATTCCCATCAAGAACCCCTCGAAGCGCCATGGGGATCATGATTAGGAACGCGGGTAGAAACTTCGCTAGTTCGCGCAGCAGCCCATTGAAGAAGAACAGGATCGTATAGGGGAGCAGGCTTAAGAACGCCAGGCGATGGAATGCGTCGCTCTTCCTGAACGCGACCGTAGACAGAAGGGCAAAGCCCGCCACCTCCACTGTCCATAGTGGGACAATCGATGTCAACAGGTCGTGCACGTTGGAGTTGGACGCGATGTGGAAGGCAGTGGTGAACTGAGTCGGCTTGGCCCCGTAGTACGCCCGGGTGCCAAGCATAGCGACCGCCCACAGCAGGAGACTCGCTAGAGCGAGAAGAATCCCGCGTCTGTCCAGCCTCCGTTGGGCGACGAGGTCGATGACATACCACACAATGAGAAAGGCTATCTGCTCGCGATTGAGGGCTCCCAAAAAGACGATCACGGGCAAGTACTGAACCCTGCCACTTCGGAACAGGGCCAACCCCAGTGTGTAAAACCAGAGCGTGATGAAATCGCCTTCCATGTAGTACCCTGTTACCGATAGGGGTATTACAACCTGCAACAGAAGCACGCCCACTATCGCGCCGCTCTGGCCGAAGCCTCTCCACAGGTACCGGTGAAAGCAGATGAAGATGGCCAGAAACGTAACCATGGAGATCGACGCATAGGAGAAGACATGCTGCATACGCCTGTTCCGCACAACTGTTGAGGCCATGGTTTCGACAACCGTTCCAAGCAGGGGTTTCAGAATCCTGAACTGATAGGGCGATTGCGCCTGCCCGGTCAGGATCCTGTCAACATGTGCGATACGCTTCTCGACGTTTGGCAATATCACGGTCCTGCAGACATAATATGTCGATATCATCGCCAGCATCACGGGTACTACAAGACCATGTAGCCCTCTCGGTTGCATCGCCTCCAACCAGCGCCGACAGCTGGTAAGCCTGTTGAGACACCACCGTCCTCGCATGGTATTGACTGCTCCATGCCGACTGCTAGCTCTCGTAATCCTGTGGGGCGCTGCAAGCCTGCACTGCTCCGACAAGGCCGTTCTCCTGCATCCTCGGGTCATCAGGCGGGGCGATTGATTGCGCGCGCTCAGTTGGTGAGGAGTATGCCGACGTTGGCGCTCTCGTTCAGGACGCGGCGATGGGGATAAGGCGTTCCATCGGCTCACACGGCTTCAGTGGGAATCTGGAGGTTCCGCCGGGCTTCGGCGAGGCAGAGGCGAATGGCGTCCGCCATCGAGTGCTTCGGCTCGTAGCCGAGCAGGGTGTGGGCCTTGGTAAGGTCGGGCCGCCGTCGCATGATGTCTTTGTACCTGCCGAAGACTTCCTGGAAGGGGATGAACTTGAGCTTGAGGGGCCTCCCCGTGTCGGCCAGGCGGTGGATGAGGCGCGCGGCGTCGAGGACGCTCATCTCCTCGGGGCTGCCGAGGTTGATGATCTGGCCGACGGCCCGCTCGTTCTCCATCGCCAGAATGGTGCCCTGGATGAGGTCGTCCACGTAGGCCATCGAGCGGGTCTGGGAACCGTCGCCGTGGATGGGCACCTCCTCATGGCGCAGGATCTTGTGAATGAAGATGGGGATGTGGCCGCCGACCCAAGTGAAGCTGGAGCGAGGGCTGAATCCGCCGAAGTAGCGGAGGACGACCACGGGCACGGCGTAGTCGTGATGGTAGGCGAACGCAAGCTGCTCGCCGTATAGCTTGGCCACGGCATAGCTCCAGCGGCGGATGAGGCTGGGGCCGAGCAGCAGGTCGCCGTCCTCGCGGAAGGGCAGGTCGGGCGACATGCCATAGACGTCCGACGTGGAGGCGAAGATGACCTTCTTCCGCCACATCCGCGCGGCATCGAGGACGTTCTCGGTGCCCTGGGCGTTCACCTTGAGGGTGGCCATGCTCGAATCGGCCTCGGCCACCTTCTTCACGGCAGCCAGATGCACGAGGGTGTCGGCCTCCCGGGCGAGAATCTTGAGGGTGTCCATGTCCAGAATGTCAACGGGGTAGAACCTGAATGCCTCGTTGGCGAGCTGATGCCGGATGTTCTCCATCCGGCCGAAGGACATGTTGTCAATACCGATGACGCGGCAGCCGCGCCCGAGCAAGGCATCAAGCAGGTGTGAGCCGATCATCCCGGCCACGCCCGTAATCAGTACTACTCCATCTGACATTCGTTGTCTCCCTGCTGACCGTTGGCCAATACCCTGGTGTTCTCACGAGGCCATCGTGCCGGCCGACTGGAGGGCAGGTCGAGATGACATTGGCTCTCGTGTTCGTCCACACGCTTGCGAGGAAGCCTGAAGTGCCTCATGTGACAGCCCCCCGATTGTTGCCTGTCGCCGCAACTTAGCCACCCGCAAGCTGTTGATAGATCTCGCTCACCGCCTCAGCCTTGCGCTCGAAGGTGAACAGGCCCGCGCGCTCCAGCGCCCCGGCGGCCAGCTTCTGCCGCTCGGCCTCGTGCGCCCAGAGATGCCCGAGGGCGTCCGCGAACCGAGAGCAGATGGAGGCCCGGCCCTCGACGGGAACCTTCACGCCACACTCCGAGGTCACGACGTCGGCGAAGCCGCAGTGGTCGAGGCACACGACCGGCACGCCCTGTGAGAGGGCCTCCATCACCACCGTCGTCGTGAGGTCCTTGATGCTGGTGAGCGCGAAAACGTGGGAGTTCCCGAGGAGGGCGATCGCCTGCGGCCGCGGCAGGCGCCCGTGCCACGTGCAGCGGGCGTCCACGTCCAGCCTTCGGGCGATGCGCCGCCACTCCGTGGTGCAGGGCCCCTCGCCCAGGATGTGCAGCTCCCATCCCACCGAAGCCGGCAGGCGCGCGACCGCGTGCAGCAGGAGCGGGAGCGCCTTGCCGGGGTCGTGCGCGCCGCTCCACGAGATGCGGAGCGGCTCGCCGTCGAGCCGAATGGAATGGGCCGCCGCGATCGGCTCCGGAGGGGCCGTCTCGCAGATGACCTGGCTGTCCTCGCCATAGTGCCTCTGAATCTCGCGCCGAATGCCTTCGGTGGCGGCGATGATTCCGCCGCGAGCCCTGGGGAAGGCTCTCCTGGGGCGAGGCAGCCACCTCTTGTGCAGCGTGTTGAGCACGTTCCGGCTGGCGAAATGGACGAGTCCTCGCAAACCCAGCATCGGCAGGAGCCGCCAGGGGGTGTTCTCCAAGCCGCCGATCGGCCCCCAGACGAACGGCACGTCCAGCCTCCACAGGTAGCCGGGCTCTCGGAAGGTCACCCACGTGAGCTGGTGCACCAAGTCGAAGCCCGGGTCCCGTTGAAGCTGGAGGGCGAGCCGGTAGGCGTCCCTCTGCCAGCGCCGGCAGGTCCAGAGCAGGGCCGGCTTCCACAGGCGCGAGAGCCGGAGATAGCGCGTCCTGGGCACATAGCAGAACTGAAGATGGTCCCGAAGCGCCGGATCGCGATGCAGTTCCGCCTCGATGTTGGCGCGGAAGAGATCGCTCGTGAGGACCAGGAGGTCGTGGTGCCTGGAGAGCGCCTTGACCCAACCCCAGCCCACGCCCGGCTCCGACCCGCGCGTCGGGTCGCAGGAGTAGGCCGAGACGAGGACTCTGAGACGCCGTTTCATCCACCGCTCCGAGCCGAAGGTCCCGTGGCCGCGAGCCGCAGGAGGTCCGCACAGTCGGCCAACGGACGCTGGCTCAGCCTGTCCACAAGAACCCCCGAGGCGTCGTACATGGGATGGATCATGACTTCCGCGGACTGCGTCCGCGGCGTCACGCCTCTCCTGGCGAGAAGGTGCCGGTAGTCCTCGGCCGAGCCGAAGTAGTTCGTCCACGCGAGCCCCGCGCGTCTCAGGCGCAGGTTCGCCAGCTTGCGATAGGCCCAGGTGCCGAGGGATCGGCGCGGCCCGCAGTTCCGGGCGATCCGCACGTGCGGAATGCCCTCCTCGAGGCAGAGCCGCACCACCACGGAGGCGATGGCCCACTCCTCGTGCACATGCTCGTGGGAGTCTGCGTGGGAGATCGGAATGCCACGCCTGCGGCACGCGGCAACCTGCGCCCCGAGTTCCCCCCGCAGCGCCGTCGTTTCGCTCGCGGACAGCCGCCACACGTGGGGGCGTTTGCGCAGGACGAAGGCGCCGTCTTCGTTGCAGAACCGCCGGCAGCGTCGGATCTCCTCGGTGAGGGGCAGGCCGTCAGTGAGGACGAGATGAACGCCCACGCGATGGGCAAGCCCGCGCTCGTGAGCCAGCTCGCACGCCTCCTCGAACCCGGGCATGTTCGGCATGATCGTGGTGTCGGAGCAGTACCCGCGCTCGAAGCTCTCGAGGACGGCCCGGTTCACGTTCCCATCGAGCCCGAAGTCGTCGGCATTAACGACCATCGCGCTGGCCTCGGGGCAGCCCGCGGCAGATGCCCGCCAGATTGCCGCAGACCCGTTTGAAGCTCTCGCCCGGCCTTCGGCAGGTCACGACTCGCCCGATGGAGAGCAGCATCCTGGCCAGCAGGCCCAGGTAGCACCGTGGCACGGAGAGCCCGTGTTTCCTCACCAGGTAGAGGCGGTTGCGTACCTCGAGCTTCCCGAACCGGTAGGCATCGAGTCTTCCTGAAGGCGAAGGGTAGTGGCAGAAGCCCGCCTGCGCGACCACGGCCAGCCTGTACCGCCTGCTGACGGAGTAACTGAAGTCCACGTCCTCGAGATAGCTGTAGCCGTCGAACCACTCGTCGAAGCGGAACTCGTCAAGCACGGCCCGACGCCACACCGAGGCGCCGCTCGGCAGCCACTCGGTGAACATCGTCTCGGACACCCTGCCGACGATGGTCTGCCACCCGCTGGGCATGACCACGCCTTTCTCCTTGCTGTAGAGCCCCAGCCAGGAAGCCAGGCGGGAGGACTTGAGCCAGGATGCGGCTCTCGGCGGGCAGTTCGCCCAGTTGAAGGCCGCGCCGCCGACGTCTGCCGGGGCTTCCTCCCAGAAGCGCAGCATAGCCTCCATCGCCCCGGGCTCCAGCACGGCGTCGTCGTCCAGGAAACCGATCAGCCCGATGCCGCGGTCCACGGCGTCCACGCCCGCGTTCCGTTGCCGGGTCGCCGAAGGAGGCAGGTGGCGGACGTAGGCGACGTTCAGCGCGCCACGCTCCGCCGCGACCCACTCGACCGGCTCCTCGCTCGCATCCACGATCACCACTTGGGAGGGCGGACAGGACTGGGCGGCCAGGCTCGCCAGCATGCGGCGGAGGTCGTCCGGCCGGTCCTTCGTCGCCACCACGAGGGCCACCTTGTTCCGGAAGCTGCTCATGCGGCCGAATGCCCGCCCATGCGCCTCCTCTGGAGGAACCTCGCCACGGCGTCCCGCATGCCGGCCGTGAAGCTCGGGATCGAGAATGCCTTGCCCCGCTCGGCCAGGTGCCGGCACAGCTCCTGCTGAAGCTCCGTCCGGCGCAACACGGTGTCAATCTTGGCCACGGCATCGTCCAGGCCGGCAAAGGTGAGCAGGGGATGAGCGACAATCTCCGCCTGTCCACCTTCAGAGGGCACGAACACGATGCTGCCTGCCTTGACCAGTTCCGCCACGGATATGCCAAAGCCTTCCCGCGGACAGGCGTTGATGCCAAAGCGATGGGTGCTGAGCAGCTCCCTCTTCGTCTCCCCGCTGCACGGCCCTCGGGCTGTAACCCAGCGCCCCTGCTCGGCGCAGAGGCGGCTGACCTTTCGTCCGTACGGGTCGCGCCCGATCGCCCCTGCGATGTGCAGGTGGATGTCGTGGCCGCGGCTCCGCACGTGCAAGAGCACAGCGATGATGTCCTCGATGCGCTTCTCGGGCGAGATGCGCCCGATGTAGACGAAGCCATGCTCCTTCGCGGGGAATGGGACCTCGGGGAAATCCCCCGCCACGGGCGGGTACAGCACGTCGGCCTCCACGCCGTGACGGCGCTTCATCAGGGCGGCCGTCCACTGTGAATTGGCCAGGAACAGGTTGTCGCGTGCGAAGGGTTCTCGTCCCGATGGCTTCCGAAGCATGCGGGCGCAGGCGAGGTAGCCTCTGCGGAGGGGGTTGTCGCGGTACGCCAGGCCCGCCCACCCCGGAGCAGGGGGGGTGCACGCCCGTCGGAGCGCCTCGTCCCAGGAGAAGTCCGCAATCAGGTGGATCCCGGGAACCCCGAAATCCGCGACGTTGTACCCGCTGATGAGCACGTCGAAGTCGGCCGCCAGCGCGCGGCACAGGCGGGCGTGGATCGCTCCACGCCAGGCGGCGAACCGGGCGGTCCGCCCCAGGAGGAAAGAGAGGGGATGCCGCCTCACGCGGAAGTCTTCCGGGGCCAGCCGCGTCGCGTAGGCCTCATTCAGCCTGGCGATGTCCACTGGCCCACAGGTGGCCAGAGTTACGTCATGCTCGTGCCGGAGCTCTTCGATTGCCCACAGCACGGCCGCCTCGGAACCGCCGAGCCGAAGAGAGGGATGGGCGATGGCAATCCTCATTGCCTCATGATCCGCCGCCCGGAGGCAGTGCCTGGGCATGAGCGCCCGGATGCCTCCGGCAGACGTAGATCACCTCGTCCTCGTCCAGAGCATGGCGGGCAGCATCCAGGTGGCGAACGTAATCTTCGACTGCGACGGCGAAGCCCGCGTCCTCCAGCCGGCTCCTGTAGTCGAGGCCATAGAGCCTGACCTCGTCGGAGAAGCCGAAGTGCCTGGCCCGTTCCTCAGGGGAGAAACCGGGGTCCTCCAGAGTGTGCTCGCGCCGCCGGTCTACATCCACCTGAAGGATGGCATAGCCTCCGGGACGGAGCACGCGGTACACCTCGCGAAGCGCGCGGCGGTCATCCTCCACCTGCTCCAGCACGTGGTTGGCGATGACGACGTCGAACGTCTCGTCGCCGAAGCCGATGTGTGTGATGGACATGACGAGATCGGGCGCCTCGCACAGCTCGTGGATGAACGAGACCATCAGGTCGGCCGTCACGTACTCGATGGCCGGATGCCGGCGAATCTCGCGCGCGAGACACCGCTCGGGCGCGAAGTGGAGCACACGCAATCGGCTCCGGAAGAACGCCATCCGGTCCCTCAGGAACAGGTAGAGCAGGCGGTGCCGCCCGAGAGACAGGCAGGAGGGGCACCAGTCGTTCTCTCTGCCGCCGAAGGGCAGGAACTTCGAGAAGCGATGGCCGCAGATCGGGCACTCCACCCGGTTGCCGCAGCGGTACCACAGACCCAGGAGCATCCGCTGGCCGCTGCGGAGCCCTCGGCACACGCGTGGCCCCAGGAGCCGTTTGAGAAGCCTCTTCATGCGTCGGTCAGCCTTCCCCCGCGCTGGCGGGCGTGGCCCCAGAGGGCGTGAAGAAGACCTCGCTCGGCGCCTCGAAAGGGGCCGCGAAGCCAGGAGGCAGGACTCCGATGTACGGCTTGCCGCACCGCGGGGCGACGGCCTGGCGGTAACAGCGGATCGCCTGACGCTTGGCAGACAGCACCGGCGCGATGTCCAGCTTCCAGGCATTCGCCAGGCCCGGCTCGGCGAGCCGGCGAAGGGGCAGTTTGTACCATCCCCAGACCAGGTACCAGTGCACCGCGCACGGAAAGCCGCTTCGGCGAACGGCTTGCGCCACAATCTCGCTGGCGGCCGCATGGTCGGCCCAGCAGTCCAGAGGATGGGGCGCGTAGACCTCCTGGGGGGCCGCCTGGCGCAGGACCTCGGCCACCGCGGACACCGCCGTGGCAAACCCCTCCTGCCCGTTGCGGGGCAAGCGGCCGTCGGGCAGTCCAAGCCAGTGCATGGCCTGGGGGCCGAGCCCCAGGCGCGCGCCCGCCTCGCAGGCCAGAAGACGGCGCGCCCGGGCGATCTCCTCGACAGGCGCACCGCAGCAGCGCTGGTGCGATGCCTCGCCGCTGGTCAGGAAGGCCACGCCCACGCGGGCGTCGGCCTGAGCCTTGAGGGCGAGAAGTCCTGCCGTGGCGAATACCTCGTCATCGGGGTGAGGGGCAATCACCAGGGCAGGACCCCCGGGGAGGGCCTCCGGCCTGGCGCGGCGGGCCAGAACCCATTGCAGAACGCGGCGCCTCGGCGCCCCCTGCCAGGCGCGAAGCTGCGCCACAACTGTGTCGCCCAGCGCGCGTTTGAGGAGGGACTTCACCCCACCCGCCTGCACAGCCGCCTTCGCGGTGAGAGGCAACGGACGCATCACTCGTACTTCCTGAGTCCGCTCAGTTCCAGAAGCACATGGCCGAGGAATCGCGGGCCGTCCAGAAAGTCCCGACGCCAGACCTTTCTGGGTTCGTGGACGAGGCGCCATAGCCACTCGAACCCGCAGCGGCCCACCCAGGCCGGCGCCCGCTTGACTCTGCCGCTCAGGAACCCGAAGGCCGCTCCGACCCCGACCGCGACGGGGACCCTCAAGCGTTTCTGGTGCTCGGCAATCCACCTCTCCTGCTTCGGCAGACCGAGCCCGACCCAGAGAACATCGGGCCGGGCCTCGTTGATCATCCTGACATGGGCTTCATCTTCCTCGGGCGAAACGGCCCCGAAGGGCGGGGAGAACGTGCCGGCCACCCCGTGGTTCGGGTACTCGCGCTCCAGACGCTGGCGCAGAAGGGAGAGGGTCTCCGGTCGGTCCCCATAGAAGAAGCTGCTGTAGCCGCGTTCGTTTGCGCGCTCGAGGAACGCCCGCATCAGGTCGGCCCCGGGAATGCGCTGGATGCCGCGGAATCCCTTCAGGCGAGCGACCCAGACGGGCGCAATCCCATCGGGGACCCAGAGATCCGCCGAGTTCAGCACGGCCTTGAGGTCCGGGCTCTTGTGCGCTTCCCAGATGCCGTGGAACCCTGTGACCACGATCCGCCGGCACTGGTGTTCGCGCGCCTCGACCCAGCCGGCCATCTCCTGGATCACCTGGCGAGGGCTCGTCAGGTGCACCCGGGCCCCCAGGATCCTGACCGCCGGAGCGCGCGTTCCTGCGCCGCCGTCTGCGTTCGAGGCGCGGGCGTGGGTGTCAGGCGATGGGCAAGAGCCTGCGGGCATCCTGTCCCTCGGGATTCGAGGAGAGCGCGACGAAGTCATACCCGCTCTCCAACTGAGCGGAGTCGCGCAGCTCCCGCAGTTGGACGCGGAAGAGGTTCTTCTGCCTGATCTGGAGAAATCGGTATCCCAGGCGAGACATCAACCGCACCTCCCCGCGCTCGAAGAAGGGCTGGCTCTTGTACGATTCGAAGATGATGGCCGCGGGGCGGTTCGAATCGAGCAGGCCGAGCGCGCCCGCCAGCACCTCCTCCTCGTGCCCCTCCACATCGAGCTTGAGGAGCCGGAGCGGGGGCAGATGCAGCGCCTCGAGATACGCGCTGGCTTGCCGCACCTGCACCGGAGTCGGGTCCGCCTCGGGGCCGGGGCGGATGAAGGAGCCGCAGCCTCGGTTGCCACGCGGGATGAAGAGGTCCACCTCACCATCCTTGTCCGACAGCGCGAGCGCGTGCGTCTGGACATGGCGGAAGCCATTCAGCTCGGCCGACCGCCGGATGCACTCCGCCAATTGCGGCTGCGGCTCGAAAATGTGCACCTGCCCGGTGGGGCCGACGAATGTCGCGGCATACATGCCCACTTCGCCATAGCCGCCGCCAACATCCAGGAAGCAGTCGCCAGGCCGCAGGAGGCGCCGGCAAATCCACGTGATCTTCCTGTCGTAATCGCCCCAGTAGTAGATGGCCCGGCCGCAGTAGTCGTTGGGGTGCACCAGCAGGCGCGGGCCGCCTCGCAGGCGCGTCAGCACCAGGTTCCCATCCTGGGTGAGCCGGCGAGGCAGGGCCATGTGGGCCAGGCGCACGCCGCCTCTGTAGAGAGGGTAGGCGCGGATGAGCGCCCTGACCATCGCCCGAACCAGGGGACGCACCAGCGGAACTCCCCCATCGCTCAGCGCGCTCTGCGCCCCAGGCGGCGCCGCGCGAACCTGGCGACCTTGACAGCCAGCGCCCCCAGGAAGAGCGCGGCCAACTCGACCCCCTTGCGCACGGCCCCGATGGGCCGGAACTTCAACCTCACTCGCCCCGCATCTCCGAGCGCCCGGAGCTGAGCAGCAGCCTCGTAGGCAAAGCAGATGGACCTTGATAGCGTCGGCATCGAGAAGCCGAAGAGGTGCCTGTAGACGGGGTAGGCCTCCGCCAGCCTGCGGTAGCTCCCGAAGCCCCACCAGGGGTGATAGAAGGGCAGCTTCTCCAGCCGCCAGTTTCCCTCGAAGGCGTCGCGCCCGCGGGCGGTGCGGCGGAGATCGCGGAAGTCGTCCTGGGATATGCCCAGCTCGGAGAACAGAACCCTGTTGACGTACGCATTGTACAGCCGCTGGCCCAGCCTGAGGCGGAGGGGCACCCGCGCCCAGAAGTCGCACATGGCGCTGTCCCACAGCGGGATGCGCCAGTCATAGCCCCAGAACTCGTAGGCGCGACAGAAATTGACGATGAACTTCGCCTGGCGTTCCTGCCACTCCCAGCACTCGAGGGCGCTGGCCGCCTCCTCGGGGGTCTCGGTCGGCAGGTCGCCAATGCAGCGAAGGACCCGTTCCGCCATCACCGCGTGGAGAGCGCCGCGGCGCCGAGGCCAGCGCCACAGGCCGTAGTGGTCGTGAAGCAGTATCCTCAGCAGGTCCTGCGCGCCAACGGTCGTTCTGTCCGCAAAGTCACGTGGGATGTGGCTGCCGGAGATCACGTCGCCCGTATGGCCAGGGACTATAACCGCGTCGTCCGGGATCTTGCCGGCTGCTTTCAGTGCCCAAATCGCTGGCCAGTCCTGCACACTGGCCAGGGAACTGAGTCCGCCGCGGTAGCTGTGGTATGCCTTGGCCTCCTCGCTGAGCAGTTGCTGCCGCCATTGCGAGCAGCACGCTGGCACGAACTCCCAGGCGTATCCCAGCTTGAGAGCCACGGCTTGGCTGACCCTCGACTCCCAGTTGTTGGGACGGCCATAGGAGAGGCACAGGACGTCGCTCCTGCCCAGGCGGCGAAGCATGGCCACGACGAGCCGGGAATCCTGGCCTCCGCTGAGCGGCACAACCAGGGGGCGGCCTGCCGTGGAGGCGAGAAGACGCTCGAAGACGCCCACGAGCATCTCATCCATCGTGGCAAGGAGCGCCTCCTCATTTGCCTCCAGGTAGTCGCCATGTACGAACCGGTAGTACCGGTGCGTTCTCACCCGGGGCACACGCTCGCGCTTGTCGGCGATCAGGCATTCCCCAGCCTGCAACTGCTTCACCCTGGGGCAGAGGGTATCTTGCCCCGTGACATACCCCGTGAGGAGGAACTCCGCCAGGGCGTCCTGATCCGCCGCATCGTCGGCCACCTGCGATCGCACCCATTCGGCGTCGTCACTAACGAACAGCTTCCCATTGGATTCGGCGTAGAAGAGCGGCCGGCTGCGCAGCCGATCGACCGCCGCGAAGCACACGCGGTCGGTCTCCACAGCAAGAGCGAACGAGCCGTTCAACCCACGCAGCCAGCGGCAGACCGCCTGTGCCTCCGGGGCTTCCTCGCCGAGGATTCGCGATAGCGCGCCTGCGAGAGCGGTTCCTTCGAGCAGCGCGTTCGGGCTGAAGGCGAAGCCAGTAGCCGCCACATGGTTAGCCTGCGACGTACTCGGCGAGCAGGGCTGCGCCAAGTCACAGAGCATATTGATGTCTGCCTGGATATGCGTGCCTCAGTTGCCAGAGAAGTCCTATCGCGCACTGCAAGCAGCGTGGTCTGGTGTTGGAAGGCCGCATGAGCTACCGAACCCCGGCCCTGGCCACCACGACAAGTGTCTTGCAGAACCACTGGCGCAGGTAGCCAGGCAACCTGCCGAGGCCCCAGTATCTGGTGGAGTCCGTTACGTAGTGCATCGCCACCTCCGTGAATCCCTCCCTCGAGAGAAGATGTCGCAGAGTCCCAGGGCAATACCAGCAGGTGTGCTCATGGTTGAGCGAGACCCTTCCGTACCTCAACACTTCCCAGACCAGTTTCGGGTAGAAGGCGTTCGGCGTGGTCAAGATCAGCGCTCCCCCAGGCACGAGATGGCGTTTCATGTTCCTCAGGAACAGACCCGGGTTTGACAGGTGCTCGATCACCTCCCCCGCGACAATGCAGTCGAACTCCTCGCCAAGCGTCACCATCTCAGCATCGCCGTGGAGAATGCTGTACCCCTTGCGACACAAAGCCTGCACACCACGCTCATCTTTGTCGAGGCCAATGACCCGCCGCGCGTGCTTGCGGACAATGTGATGAAGCCACGCGGGGTTTGCTTCCCTGTCGGCATCTCTGCCAATGCACCCCACATCAAGCACGTTCTTCCCTCTGATGGTCTCCGCAACGATGCTCTCTCTTGTCTCCCTGCCCATGGGCCTTATGCTCCGCTTGTGGCCCGATGCGCTGAGGATAAGCGCCGCAACGCCAACCCTCAGATAGGAGGCATGTTACCTCGAAACTGCATAGACCGTGCCGTCGTCGAGCTCCGCGACCTCGTGCAACCTCACCCTCTGCCGAAGCTGCTCCACTGTGAAGAGGTGCCTCGCCCGCCCTCGCCTGAACCACACAAGATATGCCTTCTCCTCCTCCGGCCACGGGCCACTGAACGCGTGGGATTCACCCATCGCTTCGCGCGAGTTGTACATGCCCTTTGCAGGGCTCTCGCTTGCGGGCATCTTTGTCTGAATGTAGAGCGCGTAAGGCGCGTTGCTGTAGACTCTGCACTCGGGCTCCAGAGGATGGCTCCGTAGCCACTGGATGGTTCGGCTCTGCGTCCACGGCTTGCTGGTGTATCCCTCTGGCCCCTCTCGCCACAGAGCCAGGAGACGAGACCCACTCGCGACGACCGGGTATAGCAGCCATATTGCGGCGCCTACAGCCAGCAGGCGAGTTCGCATCGGGCGAGCGGGGCGGAGATTCCGTATGTGTCGCTCAAACTCCCCTGCGGCACGGAGGAGGAGTACTGTCAAGGGGACATACACAGGCGATACCAACCTGCTGTTAGGCGGGTCGTAGGCTGTGGTGGCCGAGGTCACAGCTAGGAATAGGACGTAGACCCCGATGAACACGAGAAGGGGAGACATAGACGCCCCGGAACCTCCTTGGCCGGTGCCGACGTGTTCGGCTACCAGGGTTGGCACCGCAATGCAACACAGGGCAAGCTGGGGCGACAGATGCACAAGCCTACAGAACTCAACGATGGGGACATACCACGACACAATCACAGCGGCAACTAGCATGCAGGTCTGATGCAGCCCGTATACGGAGCTTGCACGTGGCCCCAAGAGTGTGCCCGTCAGTGCATAGTTCCTGATCGCCCATGCACCCAGCGGAGCTGCCGCTATAGGCAGCAGGAGGCAGACATGCGCGATCCGCGTGCGCCATTCGCGCCCTACAGCGAAGAGGATGACCGCCACGCCGGTGGCGATGATCGTCACGCCGGCATACCTGGTCGCAGCAGCGAAGCCGGCAGCCATGGCGGCTGCCATCAGGAAGCGGACCCGCGGCTCTCGCAGATACGACTCCACGGCCAGCAGGAAACACACGGACAAGGCGATGAAGAGGGGCTCGGACCATGCCATCACTGACACAGAGAGCAGCGGTTTCGAGAACAGCACGAGGGCCTGCACAAGGACCACGAGAACCGGCGAGGCTCTGAGGTGCCGGGCGGCCAACTCCCCTGAGAGGTACACGATCAGACCGAAGAGCACGGCATTGACCACGTGAGCCGAGCCCAGGGGGTCAGCCCCAGTACTCCACTGGACCGTTGCCAGGAGCATTGGATAGAGTGGGGGCTGCATGACCAGAGGGGTGCCATCCCAAATGGTGGCGCCCGCTCCCGCGGCCATGTGCCTTGCTGCTGCAATATAGCCCACGGAGTCGGGCGAGATTCCGGCCCCGTGATGGCCGATGCAGAACAGGACCATGCATGTCCCGATGAGACCCAGCAATCCGCCGGCTATTCTACATCTCACCGGGTGTGTCATTGCAGACCTCGCTGTCGGGGTCCGAGAGCCATCCACCACCACGAAGCGCGATCCAGGGCACCATGTCCGCTTGAGTGTTCTGCTGGCCTCTCAGCGCCAACCCGCCGCCAGCGGGCACGGGGTGCCAGGCGGGGACGCCGAATCCAGCACCGCCCCCAGCGCGCCCGCTTGCTCCCGGCGGCTCCACTTCTGGATTTCGGCGGGCCTTCGGTCCATCCGGATATCCCCCGTGCCCTTCCACTCGCGATGCCACCCCAGGAGCACGGCCTTGGCCTCCGCCACCGAGCCACACGCCCGGCCGATCCCGGTGCTCGCAAGGAGAGGGTCCACGCCCTCCGGGTCGCTGGGATATGCCAGGACGGGCCGGCCCGCGGCCATGTACTCGAAGAGCTTGCCCGGCAACACGCACGGCGCGCCCGGAATGCCCAGCGACAGGAGCACCGTGGCCCCGCGCTGCACCCGCAGGGCCTCGGCATTCGGCACCCAGGGCAACTGCCTCACCGGCGCGGCCGACCGGCGCGCCTCGGGCAGGCACGCCCGCCGCGCCCGACGGCCCAGGCAGCCGTGAAACTCCACGGCGATCTCGCTCGCCGGAATGGCGCCGTCGCGCACCAGCTCATCCACGGCCTGGAGGATCGGCCCTGGGTCCTGCCGGCCCTGGATGGTGCCCGTGTAGACGATGCGGAAGACATCTCCCTCGGGCCGCCCGGGGGCCTCGCACAGTTGCTCAGGGTCGAAGCCGTTCGAGATGAACGTGATGGGCGCGCGGTGCCGGCGGCTCAGAATGTGTGCATTCGGCTCGATGGTGGTGATCCGCGCCGCGGTGCGGCAGAAGCGCGCCTCGCGCCACGCCATCACCTTGCGCACCCACCAGGGGTAGACGACGTACTTCTCCGCAATGTCACGAAAGTCCGCCACCCACGGCACGCCCAGCCGCCGCGAGAGGCCCGAGGCGATGAGGAACACGCTGTAGCCGGGCGCCGTCGCCCAGATCGCATCCACGTCCAGAGACAGCCCGCGCGCCTGCCGGAGGCCCTGGCGGGCCGTGCGGCTGTTGTCGGAGCCTGGCAGCACCCAGTATTCGGCGATGCCCCGCATCGCCTTCAGGAGCGGGTTGGCCGACAGCGGCCGCACGCTCCGCACGATTCGGAGGACGCGCGACTCGTCGAGGCCCGCCTCGCGGCGCAGTTCCTCGGGGCTCACGGGGTCGCGCAGGTGTGCGGGCTCGCACTGCGTCAGCACCGTCACCTCCCAGCCGAACTCCCTCAGGTACTTCGCCAGGCCGGCGGGGCGGCGGGCCGAGATGTGGTTCTCGGGCAGGAAGGCGGGCGTGACGAAGAGCACCCTCCTCACGCGCCGCGTCCCTTGTGCTCGGCCACCACGCGGTCGAGCACTGCCGCCAGCGTCTTGGCCTGTTCCTTGCGGCTGTACTTCATGATCTCGTCCGGATTGCGGCTCATGCGGATGTCGCCCGTCTGCTTCCACTCCCGATACCACCGCAACAGCACCGTCTTCAGCTCCTCTACGGAGTCGCACGAGACCCCAATCCCCGTCGCCTCCAGCACACGGTCCAGGCACTCGGGATGTTTGGGGTAGGACAATACAGGACGCCCGGCAGCCATATACTCGAAGACCTTGCTCGTCAGCACCCCCGGTGTGTCTGGCATGCCGAGCACGAGCAGCACCGTCGCCTCACGCTGTGCGCGGAGAATCTCGGTCAGGGACAGCTTCGGCAGGATGCGGGGCGGCTTGCGGAATGAATTGAGTCCGTGCTCCCGCAGGAACTCAGCGGAAAGCGAGTAGAGCAGGATCTCCACTTCTTCCGCTGGTACAGCACCCTCGGTGATCAACTCATTCATCGCCCTGGTCACTGGCAGCACGTCCCGAGAACCCCACGCTGAACCCGTGTAGGCGATTGTGAACGTGCCCACCCTCGGCCGGGGAGGCTCTGCACACAGCCAGTCCGGGTCAAAGCCGTTCGGGATCACCGTGACAGGAACGGCGGCTCTCTGCCGCAGCAGCGCGGCCCAGGGCTCCGATACCGCGATCTGGTGCGAGGCGGTTCGACAGATGCGCCTCTCGCGCCAGGCCACCAGCCTCCTGAGGGCTTGGTTCTGGACGATCAGATCCACCGGATCCCTGTGGTCAGCCACCCAGGGCACACCGTGCTCTCTCGCTGCGATCGTGGCCGCGACGAACGGGCCCCAATGCGGTCCAGTGGCCCAGATCACCTCAGGGGCGCACGGCTGGCGCCCCAGTTCTGCCAGCACCTGCCGCGCCCATCGCGAGCTGCGGGATCCAGGAAGACACAGAATGTCGATCACCCCGAGCCACCTTCGTGCCAGCCTGCCCATCGAGGCGGCGCGTTCCGCGGGGAGGTGCTTGCGGATGATCTGCGATTCGGGAATGCCGACGTTGGCTCGGACCTCCTCATCAGACATCGGGCCCAGGCAGTCTGCGGGCAGCGACGTCAGCACGGTGACGTGCCAGCCGCAGGCCGGGAGGTACTTGGCCATCGCCGCCGCGCGGCGGGACGACTGCCGGTTCATCGGCGGGAAGTCGGGGGCGATGAGGAGGACGCTTCTCATGGTCCTGCCCCAGGCCGAGCGCCGGCTCCCGGGCCGCGGGTACCGGCGCCGCCCGAGGCACCGAATGGGACGGCGGGCCGGTTCAGGCATTCCTCGTACGCGGCGTGCAATTGCCGGCCCACGCTCGCGAGGCTGAAGCGCTGGGCCGCGTACTCCGAGAGCCGACTCGGCGGGAAGTCGCTCAGATGGTCGAGCATGTAGTCAATTCCTCGGCACAGCGCGGCCTCGTCGTTCGGAGGCACGAGCATGCCGACCTCGGGGGTGATGAACTCCTCGGGCCCGCCGCAGCGGGTCGCCAGCACGGGCGTGCCGGTGGCCAGGGCCTCAATGGCGACGATGGAGAAGGTCTCGCACAGGCTGCTGACGACCACGAGGTCGGCTCCCCGCATCCTTTCGGCGACCTCCCCGTGCGGTCGGGCGCCCAGGAAGCTCACCTTGTCCAGAAGACCGAGATCGGCGGCCGTCTTCACGTATCCCTCCCGAGCCGGGCCGTCGCCCACAATGTCTAGCCGCCAATCCGCGCGTGTGCCCCGGAGGGCCGCCAACGAGCGGAGCAGAACGGGTATCCCTTTGAGGTGCCGTCCGTCGTAGAAGCCGACCGAAAGGAGGCGCCTCGCCGGCTCAGCAGGCGGCGCCACCTTGGGACGGAAGGTCGCCGTGTCCACAGGATTCGGCACGACGCGAAAGCGCGCACGGATGCCGTATGCTTCGATAGCGTGCTGCAAGGCGAGGCTTATCGGCAACACCAGCCGCGCTCTCGCGAAGGCGAACCTGGCCTTGCGAACCTGGCGTCTCGACAGGGTCTTCATCAGGAAGGAGCTGAAGTGCTCCGAGATGACCACGGGGAGGCCATAGCGCTTGCCAAGGAGCACCGCCGCGAACCCGGCATCGAACACGTGCGCGTGAAGAAGGTCCGGCCTGAACCCGCCGGCCCAGAGCTGTCGGAACGCTCGGAACGTGCTGTACGTTTCCCAGAGAAACGACCAGCCTGGAACCGCGGCACAGCGGTGCCGGACGCGATAGGTCGGGATGCCCGCGGTGAGGGCTTCATCCGGCTCGCGTTCCACGAGGTAGCGCCGGCGCAGGTGCGGGCAGCGGCCGGCCATGTGAAGCACCACGACCTCGTTGTGCAGGGCAGCGGCCTTGGCGTGCGCCCGAACGAAGCCGCCAGCTCCGGGAGGATACCAGGGGGTGAGCAGCAGAACCCTCAGGCGCCATCCTCCGCGGGGTCTTCTGGGGTCGGGGTGTGGCGCGCTGTCCCGCTTCTTCCCTGATGGGCAGGCAGGAAGTGCGCGCGCTTGATGCCCAGAAGGCGCCCGACCTGCTTTACGGCGGCCAGGGTTGCCATTCGGGGCGGCCAGAGACGGAGGGCTCGCCAGAACAGCCGGCGGCTTGCCGCGCTGTTGCGTCGAACGAGAGCGATGGACTGCTGGAGGAGCGACGCTGATGCTGCTCTCCTGAGCCAGGCGAAAGTGGAGCTGGACTCGCGCGCTCTGGCCTGGAGGAGCAGTTCGGCAAGGAGCGAGAGGACGAGAGGCAGTAGGTCGGCTTTGATCGGGCCATGACCACACAGAAGCCATCTTAGCCCCGCGGCCTCCGGCCCGCCAAGCTCGCGCCCGAGGTAGCGAGACATCAGGCGCCGGGAGACGCTGCAACCAAGCTCTCTGCCAGCAAGCCCGCGGGTGGCCGCGCTCGAACGGGGATGGGATCGGTGTCTCATCAGGGGGGCAGAGAGGTTGCCGAAGATCGTATGGTCACGGAGTCTCGCCCACAGGTCATAGTCCTGCGCAACCCAGAACCTCTCATCGTATCCGCCGAAGGTCAGAACCAGCTCGCGCCGGAAGATGGCCAGGGGGTGAGAGAGGCAGGCGGTCCAGAGAAGCATCAGCCTGATCTGTTCATCTCTGCACGGAGGCGAGTGACGCTCAAGAATCCCTCCCTTCTCGTCAGTAGTCCAGAAAGCGGCGGACGATGCACCGATCTGCTGGCTGCGTTCCATGTAGCTCACCTGCCTGGCCAGGCGGGTGGGGACGTAGACATCATCCGCGTCCGCACGTGCCACAAGGGGGGCGCGCGCCGCCCGAAGGCCCCGGTTCAGCGACACAGGCAGCGTGAGGCAACGGTCATTGCGTACGACCACAACCCTGGGATCCGAGTAGCTGCGCAGAATCGCCCCTGTGCCGTCCGTGCTGCCATCGTCCACGATGAGGAACTCGAAATCCCGGAACGTCTGGGCGAGGATGCTATCCACCGCCTGGCGAAGGAAGGCCTCGCCGTTGTGAACGGACATCAGCACTGTCACCGCTGGCGCCGTCATGAACACTTCACCATCGGTGTCACTTGACCGCTATGATCCAGGTGACAATGGGCCACCGTGGATCGTTTCTTGTGGCCAGTCGGTGGAAAGGGTGCCACCTGGCGTGCGGGACCCCTTCGTACCTGAGACCATCACCTTCGTCGCCCACTATCGGCCACACTTCTCTGTTCCCCCAGCTACCGACCTCGATAACCCTTGTCCAAGCTCGGTGGAGCAGAGACAAGCCTTGGGGTGTGAATCGCCAGAAGTCCTCTGGGGCGCCATGGATTGGGTGGAGCAGACAGGTGGTGTGGACAGCTATGCCGCCCCTTCTCAGAACTCGGTGGCATTCATCTATGGCCTGTTGTGGACTTCCCTCGACATGCTCCAGCACTTGGTCCGATAGCACGTGGTCAAAGCTGGCATCTGGGTAGTCAAGGTGGAGAATGCTGTGCTCTGGGTAGTTGGCCTCGACAACTGCCGTTGGCTTCAGGCTGAGGAGTCCGCAGAGATTGGCCGAATGACTGATAGCGAGCACGCATCCTGTTCGGTGCGGCAAGAGCGTTCCGACAGCACGGAGTCGTTCATACATGAAGTAGCGGGTAATGCGAGGCCCACGACGCAGGCCCCTCATTGACAGGCGCCACACAAGTTCGCGCACCTTCTGTAAGATACGCATCGCTACCTTGGTGTTTCGGGCAGAAGGGGGCGCGTGGCCACCACGACCTGGGTGAGCCAATACTTTCCTGTAGGGTTGAACTTGTAGAGGAGGTTCTTTCCAAACCAGATATTGGCAAGACTCATCAGCCAGCGGAAGACGGGTCTTCGGAGGAACAACCTGGGGTACCAGTAGTACAGATCGAGCGCGAACAACGATGTGCAGAAGGCATGCTGTGTGACGCAGAGGGACTCGCCGACAAGACGGCTGAACTCGCCGGGAAAGAACTCTCGCACGTGTTCCCTGGCCTGTACGAATTCGGTAAGGCGGACCGGGGTGGATAGGACGAGACGTCCGTTCGGCCGCATGACCCGCCGCATGTCGGCCAGCAATCCTCGGGCGTCCGCGACGTGTTCGATCACGTCCGCGCAGACCACAACATCCTGTGTTCCGTCTCCGACGAGGGCCAGAGCATCCAGAACTTTGACTGATGCGCCCTTCCTACGCAGCATCTCGGCAGCCAGTGCCCTGCCTGTGAGGTCCGGCTCGACGCACGATGTCTGACCATTCGGGTTGCGGCGATACAGCATGTAAGTGAGCGCGCCATCACCAGAGCCGACGTCCAGAACGGACATGCCGTCCCGGATACGTACAGCATCCAGCACTGCGCGGTACCGAGCGGCCGTGAGGAGGTCATGGTTCCTGGGGTCGCGGCTGAACGCGAGCCAATGATAGGCTCCCCGCCTGACGTACTTGCTGAACGGAGGCACACTTGGCTGTGTCTCACCGCTCACGTGCTCACCATCAGTTGCCTCGCGCATCGCAGTGTCCCTGCCGGATCGGCAGTCGCTAGTGGGATACGTGTGCTGCATGCAGGCTGGCCCGCCAACGACCTCCCCATGTATCTGACCCGGAGTCAGCTCGGCGCGCCGGCCGCATCAGGCGAAGACATTCTCTAAGCTCACGGCTGAGCAATGTCGCCTGCCAGATGGGTGTCCACATCCCGGTACGACCAGTCAGCGAGCTGGAAGACGACGCCCTTTGCCTTGAGAAGTGGTCGTCTCACCCGAGGATTCGATTGGTCAACAGTGAAGCTGAGGCAACCATCTGCAAGGTCGGCTCGATTCCCGATGGTGTCGCCAACCCAGAACGACACCCTGTAGCGGTCGGGAACAAGCTGAAGCTGGGGAATGCATGCGCGGACCACACGCTGGCGAGCCGGGTGGAGAGCACTCGACCTTGAGTCGACGTCCCAAAGGTGATAGACTGGAGTTCCGTCGCTGTTGACGATGAGGATGCCGTGGCTATAGTGCTGAGAAGGCGACAAGTAGCGAACAGCAAACTCAAAGACGATGGACTCGCCAAGGCTGAAGTTGACCTTAGGGTTGCCCTCCCTATCACGGATGGAACCCTCAAGAATCCTGGCAGATCCATCACCGCTCTCCTCCGTCCTGGTCCGCAGACACACACTCGCTCCGCTGCTTTCGCCTAGAGTCCGCAGGTAGAGCCTGACAGCCGCGCCTGGATCGAGATCCGCCACAAGGCTGCCCGCGTCCAGCACCAAGGCTCGACGACATAAGTGTGCAATCGCGGCCATGTTGTGGCTCACGAAGAGCACCGTTCGGCCGCCGTGCGCGACCTCGCTCATCTTCCCCAGGCACTTCTGTTGGAACCCCGCATCCCCCACGGCGAGCACCTCGTCCACGAGCAGGATCTCGGGCTCGAGGTGGGCGGCGACGGCGAAGGCGAGACGGACGTACATGCCCGAGGAATACCGCTTGACGGGGGTGTCTATGAACTTGTCCAGCTCGGCGAAGGCGACAATCTCGTCGAACTTGCGGGCGATCTCGGCCCTGCTCATGCCGAGGATGGCGCCGTTGAGGTAGATGTTCTCGCGGCCCGTGAGCTCGGGATGGAAGCCGGTGCCGACCTCCAGGAGGCTGGCGACACGGCCCCGTATGCGGGCGCGGCCCTCGGTCGGCTCGGTGATGCGGGAGAGGATCTTGAGCAGGGTGCTCTTGCCGGCGCCGTTGCGGCCAATGATGCCAAGCACCTCGCCTTGCTGGACCTCGAAGGAGACGTCTTTGAGGGCCCAGATGGTGTCGTCGCCGCCGCTCGGGGCGCGGCCGAGGTTCCGAAGCCTTCTGAACGGTGCGGCGAGGGCGTCGGTGATGGCCTCGCGGAAGGTGTGGTAGCTCTCGCGCGCGCCGATGCGGTAGCTCTTGGAGAGGCCCTCGACTCGGATGACGGGCTCAGGCATCCGAGGGCCTCCGGCATGGGTCTGCGGACCTACAGTGGGCTGTGGTGTCACAGAGGGCAGCCCCTAGGGGCTGGGGGCGCCAGAGGGCCTCCCCTAGGAACCGGGAACTCTGGGAGAGTCTGGGAGACTTAGACCATGTTGTGGTGATGGTCTGCTGGCCTCCCAATGGGTGGGGGAGTGGGCTAGATGATGTCTGCAAAGCGCCGCTCGGTCTTGCGGAAGTAGAGGGTGCCGATGAGGATGGCGAGCAGGATGACGCCCGTGGAGACGGCGAGCTGGCCCCAGTGGAACGGCTTGCCGAGGATGGCGGAGCGGTAGGCGTCCACGATGCCGGTGAGGGGGTTGAGCAGGAGCAGCCACTGCCACCTCGGTGGCACGATCTGGACGGGGTAGAGGACGGGGGTGAGGAACATCCAGATCTGGATGACGAAGGGGATCATGTAGCGGAAGTCGCGGTAGGTGACGTCGAGGGCGCTGAGCAGACACCCTACGCCGAAGGCGGCGAAGATGGTGAGGGCGACCAGGGGCACGACGAGCAGCGTGGCCAGGGTGGGCGGGATGCTGTAGTAGAGCATCAGGCCGATGAGGATGGTGAAGGAGATCGCAAAGTCCACCAGGCATGCTCCGATGGCGGAGAGGGGGATGATGAGGCGTGGGAAGTAGACTTTGGTGATGAGGTTGGAGGAGCCGACGACGCTGCTGCTGCTGCGGCTGAGCGATTCGGAGAAGAATTGCCAGGGCAGCAGGCCGGCGTAGAGGAAGATGGGGTAGGGGAAGCCCTCGGAGTCGATCTTGGCCAGGCCGCCGAAGATGGCGCTGAAGATGACCATCTTGGTGAAGGGCTGGAGGAAGGCCCAGAGGAAGCCGAGCACGGTCTGCTTGTAGCGGACCTTGACGTCGCGCCAGGCGAGGAAGTAGAGGAGTTCGCGGTAGCGCCAGATTTCGCGGAAGTTGATGGGGAGCCAGCCCTTGCAGGGCTTGATGACCAGCTCGGGCAGCGGGGCCGGAGGGGCGGATGGCTCAGCGACGGCCATGGGACTGTGCGGCTCCGGGGGCTGGATCGGGCGTGGCGGGGTCCGGGGCGTGAACGGGGCGCGACGGGGCGGGCAGGGAGGCCGGGTTGTGCTCGTCGAGGAGACGGGTGAAGTAGGCGAGCGTCTGGCCGGCGATTTCGAGCGAGCCGTTGACGGGGGCCTCGACCTGGGCATCGAGGCTCGCGCCGCTGCGGCGGTGGCGCACGGGGATGGTGGCCTTGAGGGTGGGGTGGCCCTGGGGGTTCGCCTGGCTCCAGGTGAGGGTGCGTTGCGTGCCGTCGCGGTTGTCGAGGGTGAGGGTGAGAGCGGCGAGCTGCATTTGGGCGGCGGCCGCGCAGAGGGCCTGCCACCATTCATCGAACGTGGTCGCTCGGCGGAGGCCCAGCTCGGCGCTCTCGAACTCGCGCCGGCCCTGTTGGATGGCGCGGGAGATGGCCAGCTTGCGCTGGATGCCCGCCATCGTGTCGCTCAGGGACACGGAGCCCGCGATCCCGAAGACCAGGAGCAGGAGCACGAGGACGCCGGCGAGAACGAGAAGCTGCCCGGCGTCGCGCGTGAGCATCATGAACAGGCCCATTCCTGCGGCAAGGATGGTGACGAGGTAGAGGATCAGGACGACGTGGCGGTGCTGGACGCCCATGTCGATCAGGCGGTGATGGATGTGGCCGCGGTCGGGCGCGAAGATCGAGCGGCGCTCGAGGAAGCGTCGGAGCATGCTGAACAGCGTGTCGAAGATGGGCACGCCCAGGGCGAGGGCGGGGAGCGCGAGACCCACTATGGTGGATGCCTTGGTGGCGCAGAAGACGCTCGCGGTGGCCAGGACGAAGCCGAGGAAATAGGTGCCGCAGTCGCCCATGAAGACCTTGGCGGGGTTGAAGTTGTGGTAGAGGAAGCCCAGAAGGCTGCCCAGGAGAGCCGCCATGAGCACGGCCATGACCGCCTGGTTGGTGTGGATGGCGAAGATGCCGATGACCGCGCAGGCCGCCGCGCAGATGCCGGCGCACAGGCCGTCCAGGCCGTCAATCAGGTTCACGGCGTTGGTGATCCCGACGATCCAGAGGACTGTGAGGGGCCACGAGAGCCAGCCGAGGTCGAGCGAGAGGACCCCCTTGACGACGATGGCCTCGATGCGGATGCCGAAGGCGCACACGCCGCAGGCGGCGGCCACCTGTATCAGGAGCTTGTAGCGGGCGCGAAGGCCGCGAACATCGTCCACCAGGCCCGCGACGGCGACCAGTCCGGCGAAGGCCAGAATCACAAGGAGGCCCTTCTGGGCGGCGCGCAGCGCGGTCCCGATGATGTTCGTCAGCGTCATCCCGAGGAGCACGGCAGCCGCCGTGGCCACGATGATGGCGACCCCGCCGACGCGGGGAATGGCCCCGGAGTGGACCTTTCGGGGGTCCGGCCTGTCCACCAGGCGGATTCGGCGCGCAATCCATGCCACCAGGGGGGTGATGGCTAGCGAGAGCCCCGCCGCGGCGGCTACGGTGGCCACATAGGTCTTCATCGGAGCGCCTAGTCCACAGGCTCCAGGAGGTCAGCGTCCACCAGGAGCGCTGCACCGACACGAAGGAGGCTCACCTCGAGCACCAGTTGCGCGCGGGCCCGGCGGTCTACGACAACGCCCTCCAGGTCCGCGAAGGGCCCTGCTCTGACGCGGCATCGGCGGCCGACGGCGGCCTGAGGGTAAGGCTCCAGGTCGGCGCTGGCGGATATCGCGCGCTGGACGGCCGACAGCTCGCGGACCAGGCGTTCCTGGTCGGCCACCTCCAGGGTTCGGCAGACGCGGTTCGTCGTCAGCGCCGCGCGCCGAGCGGCCTCGTCGCCGCAGAAGAAGACATAAGAAGTGAAGAGGGGGATCAGCGTCCGGCGCTTGCGGCCGCCGGAGAAGAACACGTGCTGGCACAGCGGAAGGAAGTACCCGATGCCGTGGCGCAGCAGGTCCCAGGCGAGCGCCTTCTCGTTGCGGGCCTTGGTGTGCGCCACCCACCAGCGGCCCCGCAGGCCCGCCGGCACCTCGACGCCGGGCGGCAGACTCGGCGGGTTCTCGGCAGCTTTCAGCACCAGCCAGTCCCCTTTGGGCCACACTCCGTCCCTGTCGGTGCACCGGCGGAGCCGGAAACCGAGGATACGTGTCCGCCGGTGCCAGTTCCTTCGGCGCCCCGGGCCCGCGGGGGGAGCCGGGCCAGAACGCCCGCGTGTTGCGCGCCGTGAGGGGGCACCCTCTCTTTGGACGGCAATGCCGCCCCTGGCCGGCCGCACAACCAAGCCGGCGGGCGACACGCCATGCCCGCCCCGCCGCCGGCCATGGCAGGCCCTTCTGCGGCGGGAGCCGGGGTGGACTGCAACTGCCGTATAGCCCGCATACACTATAGTGCATGGCGCCGAGCTTGTCAACGGAGCGCGGCCCGGCGTGGGGGAGAAGGCAGAGGGGGCGCGGAGCGCTGTGCTCAGCCCCTCCCTGCGCGTCGGGCCACCTGGAGGTGCTTCTGCGAGGCGCCGGCGCGCCTGGTACTGAGGCGGTCGCGATGTGAGCTTCCGCCTTCGCCAGGGGCGCAGACTGCGCCCGGACCCGACCCGCGAGCCGCCCCTCCCGAACGTTCCAATACGTTTCCCTCGTCCCTACGCTTTGCTCCTTCCTCTCGTCCCTACGCTCTGCGTGGGGACGCGCCTCTTGGCCGCTCCGCGGCCTCTTCGCTTCCGCGCGCGTCGGAGTGGGAACCTCCCGCGGGTTGCGAACCCGCGGGAGGTTGTCGGACGCGGGAGCGTCCGGACCTCCGCCCCCACGCGGAGCATAGGGGCGAGAGAGAGGAATAGTTCCGGCCGCTGCAAACTGATTCACGGCCGGAGTAGTGGGGATCGCACCAGAGCGGATGCCGCATTCCAGAAAGGCCATGAATTGCCAGACGCCGGCGGCAGGTTGGGGGACAGTTCTCGGAAGCCGCGCGCAAGTGATCCGCGTTCCACACCCTCAGACATCGCAGCCGCCTTCCTGCCACTCAGCGATCGGCTTTGACAAACCGCTCCAAAGCTGCTACCGGTGGGGGCGCTCTGGGTCCCTTGCGCCTTGCAGGAGGCCGCATTGGCTCGCCACGGTGAACGCCTGCTGGCCGCCCTGTTGCTGGCCGCGGCCGGCTGCGAGAAGGCACAGACTGGCTCGGACGGCCCGGCGACGCTCGAGTTCGCCATCTTCGAGGGCGGCTACGGCCTCGGCTGGCACGAGCGGACCAGCCGCGCCTACGAGGCGCTCGCGCCCGGCGTGCGCGTGAGCCTGTGGGGCTCGCCACGCGTGAGCGAGAAGCTGCGGCCGCGCATTCTCCGGGGCAATCCGCCCGAGCTCGCGCTGTGCGACCTGCCGATCTGGCTGCTGATGCAGGGCGGCAAGCTCCGCCCGCTCGACCTCTCGCGCCCCGCGTACGGCCAGCCCGGCAAGACGTGGGGCGACACCTTCCTGCCCGGCGTGCTCGACCTCACCACCTATCAGGGCCACTGCCTCGCCATTCCCACGGAGTTCGGCGGGTGGGTGATCTGGTACGACCGGAAGCTCTGGCGCGACCGCGGCTGGCAGGTGCCGCGCACGTGGGCCGACTTCGAGCGCGTGTGCCAGGAGATCAAGAAGGCGGGCCTCGCGCCCTTCGCCTTCCAGGGCAAATACCCCAGCTACGCCATCGGCACCTTCTTCGGCCTGGTGCAGCGCGCGGGCGGCCTCGAGGCCTTCGCCGCCACGCAGAACCTCGAGCCCGGGGCCTGGCTGGCGCCCCCCGTAGCCGAGGCCGCCCGGCTTATGCAGCATATCGCCCTCGACTACTTCGACCCCAATTGCATGGCCCTCAGCCACATCGAGAGCCAGATGGAGTTTGTGAACCGCCGCTGCGCCATGGTCGCCTGCGGCCTGTGGCTCAAGCACGAGATGGAGCAGAACACGCCGCCCGACTTCGAGTTGAGCTGCTTCGACCTGCCCCCGCTGCGCCCCGACGTGCCCTACATGTGGCAGGGCGGCGGCAGCCACATCTGCATGGTGTTCCGCGACGCGCCCCACGCGGAGCAGGCCGAGGATTTCCTCCGCTTCCTCACCTCGCGCCAGAACATGGCCCGGTGGATCGAGCACTCGGGCAGCCTGGCGCCCGTGCGGGGCGCGGCCGACGACGTGGCGCTGCCGCCCGACCTCAAGGCCGCCAAGGAGCTGATGGACAAGGCGGCCTACTCGTTCCAGTCGCGGCTGAGCTTCTTCTACCCGGGGCTGGGCCAGACGATGGTGGACCAGATCCGCTTCCTCATCACCGGCCAGTGCCGCCCCGAGGCATTCTGCCAGGCGATGGAGGCGGCCTGCCAGACGGTGCGCGGGAACCCGCGAATCCCCAAGGCGCCGCCGATGGAGGTGCCCGCGAAGTTCCGGAGGGCGTCGCCATGAGGCCCTCGCGCTGGATGATCGCCCTCTTCCTGCTCCCCGCGGTGGCCCTCTACACGGTGTTCGTCCTCATCCCCGCCCTCAGCGCCTTCGGCTACAGCTTCACCGACTTCACCGGCGTCACCAGGCCGCGGTGGGTCGGCCTCGAGAACTTCGCCGAGCTGGCGGGCACGGGCAGCGATTTCACGGCGGCGCTCCTCAACAACCTCTTCATCATCCTCGTGCCGGGCACGGCCACGCTGCTCGTGGCCCTGGCCTTCGCCTTCTTCATTGACCAGCAACTGCACGGCAGCCGCCTCTTCCGGGTGGTGTTCTTCTTCCCGAACATCCTGCCGCTGGCGGCCACCGCGGCGTTGTGGATCCTCGTGTTCTCCGCCACCGACATCGGGGCGGTCAACCGCGTGCTGCGGGCGATGGGCTTCGCGCCCGTGCAGTTCATGAGCTCGGCCAACCTGCTCCGCTCCCTCGTGCCAATCCTGGTGTGGGGCGGCGCCGGCTTCTACATGATCCTCTTCCTCGCCGCGATGAGCAGCATCCCCTCGACCCTCTACGAGGCGGCGCGGATGGACGGCGCGGGCCTCTGGCACCAGTTCCGCCACGTCACCCTCCCGCTCCTGCGCGACACCATCGCCATGTGCCTGATCTTCGCCATCATCGGCGGGCTGAAGTTCTTCGACCTCATCTGGATCTTCGAGAAGCAGTACCCGACCCAGGACTCGCACGTCGTGGCCACGCTCATCTACTCGATGGCCTTCAACCAGTACCGCAGCGGCTACGGCGCCGCGATGTCCATCGTGCAGTTCGTCCTGATCCTGGCGGTGACGCTGGTGAGCCTGAAGCTCTTCCGCAAGGAACGGCTGGAATACTGAGGCGGCAAGCGGATGACGCGCTGGACGCTCGTGGGAACTCTCGTGCTCGGCCTGCTCGCGCTGGTCGCGGGCCTGGCCTGGCTCCTGCACCGGCGGCGGGGCCACACGCGGGGCGAGGCGCTGGTGCGGTCGGCGGGCTACGTGCTGCTCTGGACGCAGTTCCTCCTCGTCGTGACGCCGTTCCTGTGGGTGATCCTCACGTCGCTCAAGCCGAGCCGCGAGATTCTCGAATCGCCGTTCGCCCTGCCCCGCGTGCTCCGCGAGCCCACGGCCGCGCACTGGCGGCAGACGGCCGACAACTACGCCACGGCCTGGACGAAGTCCCACTTCCGCGACTACTTTGCCAACAGCGTGAAGATCGCGGCCTGCGCGGTGGTGCTCACGGTGGGCCTCGCGGCGATGGCGGCCTATGTGCTCGCGCGATTCGAGTTCCCCGGCCGCAAGGTCCTCTATCTGCTCTTTCTAGCCGGGATGATGTTTCCGGCTCAGCTCATCCTCGTGCCGCTCTTCTTCCAGTTCTCGTGGATGTCCGACCAGCTCTCCGCCGTCACGCTCGCCGTCAGCAGGGCGTTGGGCGTCGGGCCGTACCGGGTCCAGATGCACAACAGCCACGTGACTCTGGTCCTGCTCTACACGGCGGTGAGCTTGCCCTTCAGCGTGTTCGTGCTCACGAACTTCATGCGCACGATCCCGTCGGAGCTCCGCGAGGCGGCGCTGATAGACGGCGCCACCGAGTGGCAGGCCTTCTGGCGGGTGATGCTGCCGATGGCGAGGCCCGGCCTCACGAGCGTGGCGATCTTCAACTTCCTCGGCGTCTGGAACGAGTACCTCTACGCCCTGGTGTTCCTCGACGACGAGGCGATGCGCACCCTGCCGCTGGGCCTCGCCAGCGTCTCGATTCTCGCCGACTACAAGAGCGACTACGGCCTGATGTTCGCCGGCCTCGTCATCACCGTGCTGCCGATCCTCGCGGCCTACCTGCTCTTGCAGCGCCACCTGACTCGCGGCGTGACCCTCGGCGCGCTGAAGGGGTAGCTCGCGGGGGGGGCGTTTGAGCCGTCGCTCAGGGCAGGCTCTTGGCCGCGGGCGGGGCGTCCGCGTTCCGGGCTGCGGGGGCTCGAGATCCAGGCGAAGAACAGCACAACGCCCCGGGCCGTCCTGATGCGGCCCGCAGGAGGCATTCACAATGGGTGTGGCAGGAACCAGAACGATATGGGGAGGATGGGCAGCCGCGGGCCTCGCGGCCGGGGCCTGCCTGTTCTGCTGCGCCAGCGCGGCGGGCGAGCCCGCGCCGGGCAAAGTGGCGCTGGTCCTCGAGCTGCCCCGGCCGCGATTCATCGGCACGCCGATCAACCTCAAGACCCCCAACCTCGAGAAGCCCCGCCAGGGGAAGCGTCCGGACCTCCTGGTCCCTGCGGGCCTCACCAATGTGGCGCTCAACAAGCCGGTCACGGCCAGCGACACCTCGCCCATCATGGGCGAACTGAGCCAGGTTACGGACGGCGATAAGGATGGCATCGAGGGGAGCTATGTGGAGATCGGCCCGGGCAAGCAGTGGTTCCAGGTGGACCTCAAGGAGCGTTACCAGGTCTTCGCCGTTGTCGTATGGCATTACCACGCCCAGGCGCGGGTCTACCACGACGTGGTCGTCCAGGTCTCCGACGATCCGAAGTTCGCACGTGACGTCCGCACCCTCTACAACAACGACCACGATAACTCACTCGGCCTCGGCGTCGGCAGGGACAAGGAGTACATAGACACCCACGAGGGGCTCCTCCTTGACGCGGGCGGCGTCGAGGCCCGCTACGTCCGCCTCTGGGGCAACGGGAACACGGAGAACGGCCTGAATCACTGCACCGAGATCGAGGTGTACGGCAGGAGGCCTGCCGCGCCGTAGTCGAGCGAGGAGCACACGGGCCATGCCGCGTCGGGCTCGACGTGCGTCTGTGCGTGACGCGGCTCTGAGCGGCGCGGGGCTGGGGGTTGCAGGCCCTTGGGCGAAAGGAGAAGGCCGTGAGAGCGCTCGGGAATCTCTGGGGTCTCGTGGTCGCGGCAGTGGCGCTCGGCGGCGAAGCCGTGAAGGAGCCCCCGCCCACCTGGCCCTGGCCGGGGCCTACCCCGCCAGAGCAGCGGGAGGCCATGATGAAGAGGACCTTCCTCATCCAGCCCGCGCCGCAGGACATGAAGACCATCGAGGAGCTTGCGCCGGACAAGCCTCCCGCGGCGCCACAGAAGCCCCGCAAGCTCCTCCTCTGGGGCCGGGTCTGGACCCACATGGCCAACCCCATGACCGAGGAAACGGTGAAGACCCTGGGCCGGAAGACAGGCGCCTTCGAGGTCGTGGTCACCGACGACCCGCAGATGCTCCTGCCGGAGAAGCTCAAGGGCTTCGATGCCATCTTCCTCAACGGCCTGCACGACCCCACCCCCTTCCTGCCGCACTGGCTGAAGAGCATGCCCAAGGAGGAGCAGGAGGCCGCGATTGCCTTGGACCAGAAGGTCAAGGCCAGCATCCTCAAGTTCGTCGGCGAGGACGGCAAGGGCATCGCCGGCATCGAGGGCTCCATCTGCGCCCTGCGGGACTGGAAGGAGTTCGGCGAGCTGATGGGCGCCTTCTACGCCGGCCACTACGTAGGCAACTTTGTTCTCAAGGTGGACGACCCGGCCCACCCGCTGACGGCCTGCCTTGCGGGGCAGGCGTTCAAGGTGTTTGATCAGGGCTATGTCCCCGGCCCACCTTACTCGCCGAAGAAGGTGCGCGTCCTCTTGAGCCTCGACCTCACTCAGACGCCTGACCCTGTCGCCGATCCAAAGGCGGCCTGGCTGAAGCCAAGCGTGGAGAAGCTGGAGCAATCCACCGGACGCAGGGAGTACCCCATCAGTTGGGTCAAGTCGTACGGCAAGGGGCGGGTCTTCTACCTTTCGCTGGGCGTACAGAAGGCCCCCTACTCCAACCCGCTCTTCATGCGCTACCTGCTGGGCGGCATCCAGTTCGCCCTGGGTGACCTGCCAGGCGACACCACACCGAGCGAGAAGTGAAGGAGGACACGAGGATGGGAGGCCAAGTCTCGCGTCGCGAGTTCGTGCGCCGGGCCGCTCTCGGCGCCGGCGCGCTGCTGCTGGCCAACAGCCGCTCCGCGCGGACCTATGCGGCCAATGGCAAGCTGAACATCGCCCTCATCGGCGTGGGCGGGCGCGGCAAGTGGTACGTGGACGTGGTTCCCAAGATGGAGAACGTGGTGGCGCTGTGCGACGTGAACGAGAGCAAGGCCGAGGCGGCCTGCAAGCTCTTTCCCGATCTGCCGAAGTTCCACGACTTCCGCGTCATGCTGGACAAGATGGGCAAGGAGATGGATGCCGTCTTCGTCGCCACGCCTGACTTCACGCACGCCGCCGCCGCCGTGGCCGCGATGCAAGCCGGCAAACACGTCCTGTGCGAGAAGCCGCTGACGCGGACAGTGTATGAAGCTCGCGTGATGCGCGACATAGCCCAGAAGCATAAGGTCGCCAGCCAGATGGGGAACCAGGGCTCCGCCAGCAACTCCTTCCGCCGCGGCGTCGAGCTGGTGGAGGAGGGCGCCCTTGGCGAGGTGACGGAGTGGTACGGCTTCAATGCCGATGGCGGCCCCAACATCAAGGAGCCGCCCAAGGAGGCCGCGCCATGCCCCGAGTACCTGAAGTGGGACCTTTGGCTCGGGCCGGCCCAGTACCGCGAGTTCCATCCGCGGTGGCTCGGCTGGACCGTCTGGCGCGACTTCAGCAACTACCAGCTCGGCAACTGGGGCTCCCACGTCTGCTTCCTCGGCTGGAACGCCCTCAAGCTCGGCTCGGTGTGGGCGATGCCGCCGGAGAGCAGACCACGCATTCGCGTCCAGGCCGAAGTCTCCGAGATCAACAAGCTCTCCTTCCCGCGCTGGCAGGTTATCCGCTGGAAGGTGCCCGCCCGCGAGGGCTTCCCGCCCCTCACCTTCACCTGGGTCAATGGCCAGGGCGGCGCTGCACAACAGGCCTGGGACAAGATCGTGGACTACCGCGGGAAGAAGTTCAAAGCCTGGGCCTGTGGCGGGCTCATCGTCGGCACCAAGGGCAGAATGGAGAACAACGCCGGCGAATGCTGGTTCGTGCCGGTCCCGGGAGAGCAGGAGAAGGGCGAGGTCATCTCCGGCCCCAAGAAGTTGCCCCCTTCGCGCGGCCACGAGGGCGACTTCTTCCAGGCCTGCCGCGGCGGCATCCCGGCCTGGGGCAACTTCGGCAACACCGGCCCCTACTGGGAGTTCATGGCCCTCGGCAGCATCGCTACCCAGTTCCCCGATGAGCTGGAGTACGACCCGCTGGAGTGCAAGATTGTGAACAACGCCGAGGCGGACGCGCTCTTGAACCCGCCCCGCCGGGAAGGCTGGGAGTTGCCCACCCGTTGAACTGCCACGGGGGAGTTGGCGACCGCAACACCGAGAAGAGGAGATGAACTATGGTGGCGCAGACTCGACGCGGTTTCCTCCGCCGCGCGGCCCTGGGTGGAGCGGGACTGGTCGACCTTGCCGGCAGCCGCTCTGCACGCACCTATGCGGCCAATGGCAAGCTGAACATCGCCCTCATCGGCTGCGGCGGGCGTGGGAAGTGGTTTGTGGACGTGATGCCGAAGATGGAGAACGTGGTGGCGCTGTGCGACGTGAACGAGAGCAAGGCCGAGGCCGCCTACAAGCTCTTCCCCGATCTGCCGAAGTTCCACGACTTCCGCAAGATGCTCGACGAGATGAGCAAGCAGATTGACGCGGTGATCGTGTCCACGCCCGACCACACCCACGCCGTCGCCTGCGTGGCCGCGATGAAAGCGGGCAAGCACGCCTTCGTTGAGAAGCCGATGGCCGCCTGCCCCTACGAGGCCCGCACGATGCGCCTGACGGCCGAGAAGATGAAGGTCTCCTCCCAGATGGGCAACCAGGGCTCCGCCAGCGGGGCCTTTCGCCGCGGGGTCGAACTCGTCCAGGAAGGCGCGCTCGGCGAGGTCAAGGAGGCATTCGTCTGGAACTCCGGCGGCGGCCCCGACACCAAGGAAGCGCCCAAGGAAGAACTGCCGGTGCCGCCCTACCTGAAGTGGGACATCTGGCTCGGTCCGGCTCAAGACCGTCCCTTCCACCCCAAGTGGCTTGCCTGGAGCGGGTGGCGGGACTTCGGCACCGGGCAGCTCGGCATGTGGGGCTCGCACAGCGGCTACCTCGCCTTCTTCGCCCTCCAGGTGGTGGACCTCTGGCATGCCGACCCCGCCACCAAGCCCCGCATCAAAGTGCAGGCCGAGTTCTCGGGCATCAACAGGCTCTCCTATCCCAAGTGGGAGCTGGTGCATTTCGCCATTCCCGCGCGCGGCGGCATGCCACCGGCAACGATCCACTGGGTCAACGGCGGCGGACTGGACTCGCCCTCCCGCAAGAAGATCGAGGGGCTTGTGGGCAGGCAGTTGGACTGGGGCGACGCGGGCGAGAAGAAATGGAAGGAGTTCGCCGGCTCTCTCCTTGTCGGCTCCAAGGGAATGATCCTCGGCGGCGGCCACAGCGCCACGACCGAGCTTCTGCCCGCCGACCAGTTCAAGGATGCGCAGAAGGACGCCCCGAAGAAGCTCCTCGGCTCGCAGGGGCCGGAGCGCGACTGGGTGCGGGCCGCCAAGGGCGAGAGCGTAACGCCCATGTCCAGCTTCAGCCTTGCCGGCCCCTACATGGAGATGATGCTCCTCGCCAACGTCGCCACCCTATGCGAAGGGGAGCTTGAGTACGACCCCTTGGAGGGCAAGATCACCAACAACGCGGAGGCCGATGCCCTCTTGCGCCGCCCCTACCGCGACGGCTGGTCGCTGTGAGCGCGGGGCAGCGCCTGCCCCGCGCGGTCCTGAACCTGCGGAGTTCATTCCCCCAGCGGCAGCCAGGGCACGTCGAGGTATCTCTCCAGCGATTGCGCGGGTTCGTCGAGCACCCATGCCCAGGCCTGCGTGGCGCCCACGGCCACCTGGGGGATGACTGACAGCCCCACACACGAGAGAAGGACGCGGGAGCGTCCCGGACCGCGCGTCCCCACACGGGAGCGCGGGGACGATTGCGCTACTTGGAATGGATGAGAAGTCTTGAGAAGGCGTTCATTTCGGAGCCGAGGCCGAAGAAGCAGGCGCTCTGGTCGGTATTGCGGTTGGCGTCTACGAACTTGATCTTTCGGGCGATGGCGCGAATGAACTTGGCGAGCGCGACGCGCGAACGGGCGTATTGCGCGAAGGTTTCGTCGCGGAGCGAGATCGTGAAGTTGCGCGTCCAGCCCTTCCCGTCCAGGCGCTTCTCCAGCGCGGGCATGAGGGCTTTCAGGAAGCGGCCGTAGCCTGGGGCGTCAACATCCGTGGAGTCGAGCCTGCCCGCTTTCTCGCGGCCAGTGGGGTCCCAGTGCTGGATGGCGGGCGAGCGGAGCGCGAGGTTGCCCTGGGCATCCAGGGCGTGCTCAGACGCGCAATCCCGCTGCCTGTGATGCTCCCGCCAGCCAGCACAGGACTCCCGCCCACAGAATGCGAGAAGTTCGGCCTGCCATCTGAGGTCACTCCTCCCTTCAGTGCCGCTGGGAAAGGGGCGCCCATCGGCTCTGGCCGGCAGCGACGAGGATGGCTCGAAGGTTCTGAAGGTAGAAGGGGTCCTGCGTCACCTCCGGCCACGGCAGGTTCTCGAGGAGCCACTCGGGCGTGCCGTCGAGGACGAATGCCTTGACCTGATAGTAGGGCGTGATCCCACCCCAGTTGTTCATCTGGTCCTGCGAGAACTGGTTGAAGGTCTCAGGCCAGAGCCAGGTGAAGAAGTCCCAAACGACGGCGACCTCGCCCTTCATGTGATCGCGCCAGAAGCGGTGCATCTCGTCGCGGGCGAGGGGGAAGATGCCTGTCCAGGGGGCCAGGAAGAGCGTCGGGTCGCCCTCGGGGCCGGGCCCGTGGGTCGTTATCCACCAGTTCACCTTCGTGTCATAGATGATGTCGGTCTTGCGGGCGAGGTGGTCGGGCAGGACGCCGGTGAGGTGTCGGAAGCGGTTGGCGCCCGACGTGTGGTCGCGGCCCATGTAGCTGGCGATGTAGTCGGTGCCGAAGAAGTGGGCATACCAACCGACGAGGTGCTTGGCGACGAGGTAGGCGGCCTTGCCATACGCGGCTTCGTCGCCCAGGGCCTTCATCAGGCGGGCGTAGGCGATGAGGGCGTTCACCTGCGCAGTGTGGCAGAAGCCGGTCGTCGCCCAGCCTTCCACGGCAAAGCCGAGGAGCCAGTTGTGGCGGGTGAGCACGTGGTTAGCCATTGCATCCAGGAACGCCCGATTGGGCTTTACGGCGTCAAGGTCGCCCGTGTAGTGGGCGTAGGCCCAGACAGCGGAGAGCGCGATGCCGTTGTAGAGGTCCTCGGATTCCCAGACGCCGCTGATGCTGCGCTCGGACTTCGGGCGGAGGACGGCCACCTGTCCCGACGGTGTGCGGACGGTTTCCTTGAGGAAGTTGGCTTCGGCGAGGACCTCGCCCAGCATCGCCTTGGCACGTGCCTTGGCCTCTTGCCGGAGCTCGGGCTTGAGCAACGGCAGCGATTGGCAAAGGGAGAAGAGCTGCTCGTTCCTGGCCCCGAAGCGGAAGAACTGGTAGTTGGAGGAGCTTGAGAGCCAGCGGAAGGGCTTGTCGCTCTTGAGGATCTTCTCCACCTGGGCGTTCAGCTTCGCAAGGGCCTCTTTGCTTATCGGGTCGTCGCCTGGCGTGATCTCAAGCACTTCGTCAACGTATCTGCGGCCGCCGGGGAAGCGGAGGGTGTGGCTGTCGCCTTCGCAGGCCAGGAGCGGGCCGTTGACCGTCGGATACGACAGGTCGGTTGGAGCGGGCGCGACTTCTATGGGCAGCGGCCCTTTGCCTGCGAAGGCCAGGGCAATGCCGAGCGCGGGGGGCAGAGGGGCGAGCTTCTCCCCCTTCGTGCCCCAGTCGTCTTTGATCTCTTCGCAGTCAAAGCCCTGGCGGACGCTCACCGAGCCATCGGCTCCCAGGCGGTATTCCTCCTTGCACGCAACGGGGAAGAAGCGGCTCATTCGGACGAGGCGTCGGCATCGCTCCCTCACCTCGGCCGGCAGTTCCTCCTTCCATGCGCCTGTCTCGGAGCCCCTGAGCTTCCTGGCCCCGAAGAGCGGCATCACCTGCATGACGCCGGCCGGCTTCTCGCCGAAGTCCAGCACCACCGCGCCATGGTGCCCGACGCCCTTGAGCCTCGTTTGCAGGGTGATGAGCATCGGGGCGTCCACCCCGACGACCGCCGGCGTGCCGTGGACGGCGGGAATCTGGCCGTCGCTGAACCCCTTCGCTTTGTGGAAGGAGACCAGTGCGAACGGCTCGGAGAGGGGTGCCCTGGTCTGCGTAGGGGCAGCGCCGGCGAAAAGGGCTATCTTGCGTGCATCGGTCCGAATGAGTACCGCTGGCGAAAGGTTGCTCACCCATAGCTCGAGCGCGCCGGCCGCGCTCTCGAAGCGGCACCTGGCCGCGCACCAGTCGGCGGAGACCAGTGTGGCCTTCACTGGGCCGTCGCCGGGCAGTCGGACCTCGCCAAAGCCGAGCTCGGTTCCCCGCAGGGCGAGCTCGGGCCAGGCGTTGGGCTTCAGCTTCACCGTGAGGGCCATGCCAAGCACCTCGCGGCCGGGCTGCCAGAAGGTGCCCATCGCCGCCTGGTCAACGCCGCGCGACCACTCGGCGCCGGCCGCGAGCGCGGTCAAGACTGAACAGATGGAGAAGACGATTGGCCTCATCGCTTGGCCTCCCTTGGCTTGAAGGCTCGCAGGTTGTCGCCGCCGTGGGACATTGCCGGGATGGCCCTGATGATGCCGTTGGCGAAGACCTTCCCCTCGGCGACGACGGGCGAGTAGACGTGGAAGCCCTTGGCGCCGCCCGTGAGCTTGCCGGCGTCGGGGCATTCGCCCCAGGGCCAGGGATGGCGCCTGCTGAGCTCCAGAATCGTGCCGTCGCGGCGGCCGATGAACGACGTGCCGAAGATGAAGTCCTGCGTCAAGGCCACGTTGTTCTTGATCAGGTGCCCGCCCGTCCAGGCGCGGGTGAACTCCTCGTCCCAGAGGAGCTTCCCGGTCTTGAGGTCGAAGGCGAGGACGGGGGCGTTGTGTTCGTGATTGTAGATCGTGCAATGGGCGTAGACCACGCCATCGGCGATGGAGGGGGCGAGGCCCTGGAACTGGGCGATGGAGTAGAGCTTGCGGAACCAACTGCGGTTCCCGCCCCACTCCATCTCCTGCGGCGGCTTGGCCTCGCGGGGCCAGCTCCACAGTTCCTCGCCCGTCTTCGCATCCAGGGCGTAGAAAGTGATGCCCTTGCCCTGCTCGACGAGGGCCTTGGCGAGGTTCTCGTGGATGAACCACTCGTAGCCGGTGCCGTCGTCCCAGACCCGCCCGAGTAGCGTGCCGATGCAGACCACGCCGTCGGCGACCGAGGGCGACGAATAGGCGATCTTCCCTTGAGTCTTGTGGCTCCATAGCTGCTTGCCGGTGGCCTTGTCGAAGGCGAAGAGCATGCCTTCGCGTGCCGCGGCGTAGACGATGCCGCCGGCGACGGCGGGGCTGGACCACACCTGGCTGCCGCAGTCGGCCTTCCACTTCTCCTCGCCAGTCTTAAGGTCCAAAGCATAGAGGTTGAAGTCGTTTGAGCCGATGAAGACCACGCCGTCCACGATGGCGGGCGCCGACCATATCTTGTCGCCCGTCTCCTTGCGCCAGACGAGCTTGCCCGATTGCGCGTCAAGGGCGTAGACCGTCTTGTCGTCGCTGCCGAAAACGACGATGTTGGAGTTCACGGCGGCGGCGAAGCCGATCTTGCCTTTCGCATCAAAGTGCCAGAGCTCATCGCCTGTGTCGGCATTCAGGCAGAAGAGGCGGCCGCCCCACGTGCCGATGTAGACCCTGCCGCCGGCCACGACGGGCTGCGCGGTTGAGCGGCCGATCTCCTTGTCCCACGCGATCACCAGATCGGGGCTGATCGGCTCGTTGGAGAAGCTCGTGTGCGCGGGGTCGTGGGCGTAGCACGGCCATTCGTCCGCCAACGCGGCCCCGAGGCCGAAGGCGCCGGCGATCACGGCCAGAAGAGCGGTTCTCACGGTTACTCCCCCAGTCTGGCGGCTGCCTCAAGGAGCTTGCGGCGGGCCTGGTTGAACTCGGCGGGGTCGAGGGTGTAGTCGGTGAGGCTGCGGACGACGCTGCGGCAGATGGCATCGGCCTCCTGCGGCCTCTTCGCGGCCAGGAGGCGGAGGAGCTCGTAGTCCTCAATCCCGTCGCGCATCGCCTCGTAGCGGAGGCTATCGAGCGAGTGGAGCTTGTCCTCGGAGGACGGTGCGCCGCGGAGCTTGGCCACGCCGGGATAGACGAGCGTCGCGTCGCCCGGCGGGTCGCCGGGGTTCTGAAACGGGTTTCCCCACGAGGGGTTGAAGCCCCAGTGGAGGTAGCCGGTGGTGCCCGTGGCGAAGTTGGCCCAGTGGAGGAGCCGCGTCTTGATGAGCGGGTAGTCAATCAGGCGGTTCATGTACTTGCCGCGCGGGCGCTCGCAGGTATAGAACCACACCTCGTCGCCGGCGGCCTGGCGCTCCTGGAAGAACTTCATCTGGCGGTCGAGCTGGTCAAGGAGCGGCGCCCAGATGTCAAGCGCCCCGACGATGTTGGTCGCGCGGATGGCTTCGGCGCGGCGGAGCTTCGGGGCGTACTTCTTGACGAGCTGCCCCAGCCGCACATAGGCCGCCGCGTTGCTCCCCACCGGCTCGTCGGCCTGGAGCTGGATGTAGCTCTCCACCCAGCCCTTCTCCTCAAGATGCTTCTGGAAGGCGGGGAGGAACGCAGCAAGATACTTCTCAAAGGCATCCGTCATCACGAACACCCGCTTCCTCGCCTCTTCCTTCGAGGCTGGGTCCTCGGGCGCGGGGAATTGGCCTTTGGTGCCATCGGGCTTTGTGAGCGGGAGAGGGATGGCATAGAAGTCCTTGGACATCCATTCGTGGCGGCCTGCGAGCGCGGAGCCCATGACCCACGGCAGGCCCGCCTGGCGGAAGGTCTCGACCATACGGTCGAAGTTAGCGAAGTCAAACGCCACGGCGCCCTTCTCGTCCTGAACCGCGCGGACGGTCTCGTGAAGCGTCACGTGGCCGACGCTCTGGCGGTGGGCAGCCATGCTCGCGGCGTCGGCCTCGATCAGCTTCCAGTGCTTCTCCGACCACCACGGGGCCTGGTACATGTGGGTGAGGACGACGGGGTAGTACCAGTTGACCACCTTCAGGCTCATCTGGCGGGGGACGCGCGCGGCATAGACCCTGACACTGAGCGGCACCTTCTGTTCCACTCCGTCCGCCGCAATGGCCACGTGGCCCTCGTAGGTGCCCGGCGCCGCGTCGTCGGGGACCGCCACGGTGAGCCACACCGCGCCGGTTTGCCCGGCCTTGGCGGAAATGGAGCTGTCCTCGAGCAGCGGGTCGGGCAGGTCTACCGGCGCCTTCGCCACGAGGACCTGTTCGCCTGTTTCGGCGAGGTGTGGCTCCGTGTTCTTCTTGATGGGCACATAGCCGACGAAGCGGACCCGCGGCATTGCAAGCTCGGCGCCTGCCGCCGATTTCAGCACTGTCGCCGACGCGGCGAGCCTGGCCACATCGGCCGTTGTGCGGAAGGCGATCTGGCCATTCTCGACCTCGCTGCGGGCGGCCTCTATGATGACGCTTCTTGGTGGTGCTGCCGGCGGCTCATCCGTGCGAAGCACCTTCACCAGAGGGTCCACGGCCCACACCCGCAGCCCGATCTCGGCAGCGCGCGCGCCGCCCAAGCCGATCGCAAGGACGCACAGCTCTCCCACGGCGGCAGGCAGCCAAGACCCCTTCATCCAGGCGCTCCTTTCAACACGAGAGCTCTCCCACAGCCGCAGTCTAGGCTGCCTGGCATCCGGAATCAAGCAGCCATAGCCACCTTCCGCCACCGCTCAGGGTGCAAGCCGGGTGTGGGCCGGAATTGTAGGCGGCTGCGGGAGTTCCGAAGGAGCGAAATAGGATAGCCCAGGGCAACGCCCTGGGAACAAGACCGCCCCGCGGCAGCCCTGACAGGGCGGAATCGAGAGCTTCTATCTCGCCCCTTCAGGGCTGGACTCGTGGATCCCGCTGAACCCAGGGCGTTGCCCTGGGCTATCCCATGCGAGCCCTTCAGGCTCCAGAGACAATCACCCTGCCTGCAATTCCGGCCCGCACCCGTGCAAGCCGCTTGACTCGCCTCGAGGCGGGGCATATCTTCTCCCTGGGGAGCATGCTGGGTGGACCGCTGCGTGACATGCTGGGGGCCCGTGATCCCGGAGATACGAGATGAAAGAGGCTGCGTGTACGCCCCGCGAAGCGGCGGCCAGCATGGCCGCCTTCGCCGCAGGGATTGTGGCCGTTGTGGCGGCAGCTTGCCAGGGAGCGGATTGGCCGCAGCTCCAACACGACGCCGCGCGCAGCGGCTACACCAGCGACGGCCCAAAGCCGCCCTTCCAGCACGCCTGGAACTACGACTTCGCGGCCAAAGAGCACGACAAGATTCACCCGGTCGTGCAGGCCATCATCTACAACGGACGCGTGTTCGTCCCGTCCAAGACTGGGCGCGTCTACGCTATTGACGCCACGACTGGCGAAAGGGCGTGGAAATGGGAGAAGGCCGGGCCGATCCTCAACTCGGTCGGATGCGCCGATGGCCTGGTCATCTTCGGCAGCCTGGACGGCAAGGTCTACGGGCTCAAGGCGGCGGATGGCTCCAAGGCCTGGGACTTCTATGGCGGCATCCGCGGCTTCTGCACCGCTCCCTGCATCGCCGAGGACAAGGTCTTCATCGGCGCGCGCGACGGCACGTTCTGCTGCCTGGACGTGAAGACGGGCAGGCGGCTTTGGGCGACCGACACGGGCGGCTACGTGTGGCACACGGCCGCCTGTGCCGACGGCCGCGTGTTCGTCGCCAACGAGGAGATCAGAGTTCTGTGCCTTGACGCCCGCGACGGCAAGATCCTCTGGAAGTCGAAGCGCCTCTGGGGCTTCACCTTCCGCGACGGCAACGCCTTTGTGGATCAGGGCAAGGTCGTCGTCCGCACCTGGAGCGCGATTGACGACACGGACCTCCGGATCGCGAAGGCGAGCATCCAGGAGGCCACCGACGCGGGGCATTATCTCAGGATACCCGACGAGCTTCAGGACAAGGCGCTGGAGGCCCTCCGCCGCGAGCCCGAGCTGAGGCAGGAGCTCTTCGTCCTGGACGCAAAGACGGGCGAGGAACTCTACATGCCCGTCCACAGCGGGCGGGTTTCCACCGTGGACGGGCCGGCATTCTCCGTCTGCCGCGACGGGGCGGGCAACTGGTATCTGCCGATTTTCGCCGGCCCGATTGCCGCCCCCTGGGGCAGCACGATGGCCTTCGCACGCATGGACCCGAAGACTGGGCGCCTCTCCGAGTTGCTCTGGACGCCGAAGTGCAAGCCCGCGAGCAACGACGAGGCCCACGCGCTCTCCGTCGGCGGCGATATCCTCTACGTCTCCGAGCAGGAGGAGGGCGAGGCGGGCATCTTCTGCGCCTTCGACCTCACCAGGCCTTTGAAGCTTGACATCCCGACCCCACAGATGGGCTCGGACATGGAGTACAACGCCCAGCCTCTTGCCAATCCCATCGCCATCGCGGGGAAGCGCTTCTATCGCATCACCAACCATACCCTTCGCTGCTGGGTGGGGGATTGAGAAATGGCCGCGAGACGCACGCTCCCGCTCCTCCTGGCCTCGCTTCTCTCGAGTCCTGCCGCGCTCCCCGCGGGAGAGGATGAGTATGTGGGGCTGCACTTCACGAAGCAGCCCGACGGCAGCGTGATCGCCGGCGGTCTCGGCTGGCGAGCGGCGACCGAGAAGGACGGCATCCGCCTCGGCCGCCGCGCACACATCTGCTTTGAGGAGGGCGGCTACGGGCTGGAGGGCTGGTGCACCTACGCCGGTTCGGATTGGGCCGACATCGGCCTCGTGCGGCCCGGCCCTGCGGCGCTCACGCCCGAGGACTCCGAGTCCTCCTGGGCCACCGTGCAGAGCTCGTTTGCCTACCAGGAGGGTGGCAAGGCTCAGACTTTCAGAGTATACGTCACGCGTCTCTCGCCTGCCGTGGTCTTCGAGCTGACGGGGAAAGAGCTGCGGCTCTTCGAGGGCGCGAAGGTCTCCAAGTTCGCCCGTGGCGATGCGAGCTGGGTGCCGCCTGAGCAGCGCCTGTCCGTCCCGCCGCCGGTGCCGAAGCACTTCGCCACCGAGGGCGCGGCGACATCCCGCGAGGAGATCGGCAACCTGGCGGTCAAGAGCTGGCTCCTGGCGTGGTACGGGGTTGACTCGCGGATTCGCGCGGAGGCCGACATCGGCCATCGCACCATCGCCGTGGACTGCCCCGTGCTTCTCGTCTTCAGCGCGCCGCCGGCCACGCTCGCCGCCGGGCCGGACGGCCTGGCCGTCGCGTTCGCAAGCGAGGGGGTTAAACGTGTCGCAGTCCTGCCGCTTCTCGGCGAGCGCTTGCCGAAGGCCGTCCCTGGCGAGAAGCCGAAACCCTATCCGGCTCATGTCGGTGCCTTCCGGGCGAATCACGAGTTCCAATTCGCCGATCTCCCGCCAACCGAGACATGGAAAGATGGGCTACCCAAGGAGGTCGCCGCGCAGTGCGCCTGGTGGGCCGAGCACCTGAGGGAAGTGCCGGTTAGTGTGACTGAGACACACGCCTACCACGCCGCCGCCGACACGCTCACCGTAACGGGCAAGGTGGAGTTCCTGCGGCTCGCCGATGGCGGCAAGCGCTTCGCCCCGCTCCCGCCAATGCTTGCGGTGGCAGCAAGGAAGAAGTTCTCGCCGCTAAGCCTCCGGGGAGAACCCAGCAGCTCCGGCTTCATGACCAAGTGGGGGCCGTACGTGGGAATGGAAGGTGGCGACGGCTACGCCTACTCTGTGAAGGGACTAGGCCGTTACGCCTTTGAGGTTCGCTCGACCGGAGAAGGCAAGGAGCCCGAAGAAGTGCGCCGGGCCTTCGACCGCGAGGTCGCCAAGGTCATCGAGGCCGGCATCATGGCCCCCTGGTTCCCCATCCTGGCGGTCGGCGGCTTCGGCGGACGCGCCAGCCGCGCCCACAACGAGGGCCATCGCCTCCTCTGGGGCATCCCTGGCGAGAACCTGTACTTCATCGGCCAATGCCTCGACCTCGCCACCCCCGAGCACCGCGCCAAGCTCACAGAGCTGGCCCGAGCCTGGGAAGCCAAGTACCCCTCCGAGAAGGTCGCCCACATGCCCGCCACTGCCGACGCCCAGCGCGAGCACTACCTGCCCACCATCCACAAGGTCCGCCCGTGGCCGCAGCGGGAGTTGAACTTCCACTTGCTCAACAACGTCCTCCCCTGCGAAGCCGAGTACTATCTGGCCGACTACTGCCGCTACGCGGGCGAGAAGCCCGCCGCCCTTCCGCGCATCCTGGAGCCCTACCTCGCCCGCTCGGACTGGGCGTCCCTCGGCCTCCTGCGTGGGGCCAAGACCCTGTTCAAGAACGACAAGGGCCGCGACACCTTCGACCGCGACTACGGCAAGGGCGGCGTGGACGACGCCAACCGCCTCTTCGCCGGCCTGGTCGGACGGGTTCGCCTGGCGCGTATGCTCGGCAACCAGGCCGAAGTGGAACGCGCAATGTACCATCTCGCCCGCACAGCCATCCTGCGCTTCGCCATCGAGCAGTGGAAATACATCCTCCACGAGGACAAGTTCCTCGCCCTGCGCCCCGCCGACGCGCCGCCCCGCAGCTTCTTCGGCACCGGCCTCCACACTTTCGGGCGCAAGACCCCCGACGACGACCCGCTCGTCGTCGCCGAGATGGACGAGTTCCTCCTCACCATGCGCGAGTGCTACGTCCACGTCCACTGGCACCCCCACCGGCTCATCGCCTACCTCCACATGGTCCCGGAACTTGGCCGCTTCCTTCAAGACCACCTCAAGGCCGAAGTCGGCCACTACGTCCGCATCCTCGAGGAGAGCAACCCCGAGTGGTACACGCCCTACGCCGACTGCACGCTGTCGTTCGAAACCTACAGCCTTCATCCGGCCGACTCCTACCAGGCCTTCCTCGCGCGGGCCTGGGTGACAGGCGACCCGCCTGAGCGGCTCTGGCGCTACGCCGACCTCCCCTGGATTGGCCGCGGCGACTGGTTCTACATCCACAAGCTCGCGGAGACGATCAGGGCATACAGAGGCGAGCGATGGGAGGCGTTGAAATGAGGCTCCTCAGGGTCTGGCGATCCTGACGCGGCCGCTGCCGGGGAGGGTCGGAAGGGGGCTCCGGCACCCGCGAGGGCCATCGCATAACCCTCTATGTCCCATCGCCTTACGCTCCTCATGCAGCCCCCATGGCATGCCGGCTCATCCCGCAGATGAGCGAGCATGGCCGGAGCCGCGAGAATCGCCCATTCTCGCCCATCTGCCCATGCTGTATCACTTTCCTCCTCACAGGGTTGATACAGCATGGACACGCTGCTCCCGCCCAGGCACTCGGGTGCGCCCTCCCAAGGAACTGCCAGGGCCGCGGCCCCCTCAACGGTTCAGGCGCCCGATGGCCAAGGTGCAGCGGGCCGCACAGCGGCAGACCGAGCGCGTGCAACGGGGCGTTTGACAACGGCGGCGCGGAACTGGTATCCTGCAAGGCACCTGGGGCGGCTTGCCCCGACGCAGCAGGAACCGGCCACGAAGGAACCGCAAGCCAGGCCGGAGTGGCGGAATGGCAGACGCGCTGGATTCAAAATCCAGTGGCCGCAAGGTCGTGAGGGTTCGACTCCCTCCTCCGGCACCAACGACGCAGCACGCGGCAGGGCAAGGAGCCATGTCATCCTGCCCTGGCCCTCTCCCATCTCACCTCTGGTGTCTCGCTCCACAGCCCGCTTTGCCATGATCCGTCTCCAGGCAATGCCGTGCGACCCGGAACGACCCCAGCAGGAGGAGCGCCGATGAGACCGGCCGTGCGGCTATCGCTGGTTCCGCGGGTTTTGGGCGCGACGGCCATCCTGGTTCTCGCGCTGGCGGCCTCTGCGATGCGGGCACAGGCTGACCTCGTGCTTGCAGACAAGGGGGGCACCGAGGCCGTCATCGTCCACAACGGCTTCGAGAGGCAGGCGAAGGACCTCCAGGCGTACCTCCTGAAGATCACGGGGGTGGAGCTCCCCTTCGGCGCGGAGGCCCCAGGGCGGCCCGCCATTGTGCTCCAAGTGGTCGAGAGGGTGCCCGGGGCGAGCGACCGCGCCACGGCGAAACAGGCATACCGAATTCACACGGAGGGCCACCGGTTGCTCCTCACCGCCGCGACCGAGCTGGGCCTCACCTATGCCGTCTGGGGCTTCCTCGAGGACCATCTCGGCTGCCGCTTCTACAGCTACTCGGCCATGCCGTTCAACAGATACCTCGGGCCGAAGTTCGAGCTCGTCCCCCAGCGGCCCCGCCTGCGGCTGGGCCAGATAGACGAGGTGCAGGAGCCGGCCTTCCAGCTCCGCGGCTTCGTCTACTACCTGAGCCTCGGCGACTGGCTCTTCAAGAACCGCGGCGGCGGCCTGCCCATCGCACCCCACGGCGGAGCCGTGTGCGGCACCCACAACTTCTACCACTTCGCCGACCCGAAGACCTACTTCGAGAAGCACCCCGAGTGGTATCCGCTCCGCGGCGGCAAGCGCCAGCACGACTGGGCCATGGGCCTCTGCGGCACCAATGAGGAACTGGCCAGAGAGCTGGCGAAGAACCTGATGGAGAAGCAGATGGCGAAGTGGAAGGACCCCGCGTTGCCCATCCCCCTCGCCCAGGGCGACGGCTACACGGGCTGCCAGTGCCCCGCCTGCCGCGAACTGGTGGAGAGGGAGGGCACCGAGGCCGCACCGCTGCTCCTGCTCCTCAACCGCATCCTGGATATCACGACCAGGACCTATCCCGACCTCCAGATCGTCACCTTCTCGTACTTCGAAACCCTCATCCCGCCGAAGACGATGAAGCCGCATCCGAACCTGTGGTTCAACGTCGTCTCCAGCTCCCTCTCGCAGAACCACGCCGGCGACCAGGTCGGGCCGATTCGCGGCAACCCCGCCAACCGCGATTACCTGCGGGCCATCGAGGGCTGGCCCAGGCTCGCCCCAGGCCGCGTGACCCTCTGGGACTGGGCGCTCACCAGCAACCCCCTCGTCGAGTGGCCCAACCTCTTCTTCCTGCCCGACAACGTCCGCCTCTGGCACGAGAGCGGCGTCACGGGCGCCGCCCTCCAGGTCTGCTGGGGCACAAGCAACTGGAACTGGCTGCGTAACTGGCTCTTCCTCAAGCTCGCCTGGAACCCCAGGGCCGATGCTGAGAAGCTCATCCGCCAGTTCCTCGACGACTACTATGGCCGCCGCGCGGCAGGGCACCTTTGGGAGTACCTGCGGCTCACCAGGCAGGCGTACGAGGACGCCTGCCACAGCTACGTCCCCAGCGGCGTCCGCTGGACCTATTGGCCCCAGAACCTGCGGGCGAAGATGTACCCGCCAGACGTGTTGGAGAAGATGGATGCCCTGATGGCCCGGGCCATGCGCGCCGCGGCGCGCGAGCGCGACCCCCTCTATGCCCAGCACGTGGCCGAAGCGCGGGCGACGAGTGTGGACCTGCTCGTGCTCGACGAGGCGCGCTGCGCCGCGCCGTTCCAGCCCGTGAGCTGCCGCGAGGACGGCCAGCGCTGGCTCGTGCCCGGCGGCCGGGCCGACCTGCCGGCCCGCATCCGCCGCATCGCCGACATCTACGCCCTGGGCGACAACAGCGAGCACGGCCCCGAGCGCGAGACCTCCTGGTTCGTCGCCTCCCAGGGCGGCCTCATCGCCTCGTTGCGAAACGCCCACTACGCCGTGGACGTCGTGCCGAACCTCCGCGGCCAGATCACCAGCATCGTCCACCTGCCCACGGGCAAGGAGATCCTGGCCGCCGACGGCGCCGAGTTCGGCTACCGGGACCTGTTCGACCGCATCAGCTCGCAGCTCTGGAGCCTGGCGGGGGAGGGGAGGCGGCCTGAAGGCCGTACTGCGAGCGTGGAGACGGACCTCCTCCTCTCGCCGCCCTACTGGGGATTCACCAAGGCGAATCGCATGCCCCGCTCCGTCGCCTTCACGCCCGACGGCGCGGGCGTCGTTGTGTCCCGCCGTTATGAGCAGGACAAGGGCGGCGGCCTGCCGGACAAGACGCGCTTCACCACCCGCTGGATGCTCCAGTTGCCCGAGCCCGCGAGGGCGCGGGTGGCCGTCCGCGGCGGCGGCATCGAGCGAATGCTCGACCTGCGCCACGTCCGGCCCGGCGGCGTCCGCGGCGAGAGAGTCGGCGAGCGCCTGCCGGGCGCCGACTTCATGGACCAGCGCTTCGATGACGTGACGGCCGTCTCCGACGCGCAGGTCGTCTCGCTGCCCATCGCTGATCCCGAGGGCGAGGTCGCCGTGCGCCTCGACCGCGGCGACGGCCTCCTCGTCACCCTCACCCTTCCCGCGGCGGGCTGGGAGCGGATGGACCTCCAGCCCGTGGCCGAGAAGCGCCGCCTCACCGTCACCCTCGTCGGCACGCCGGCCGCGACGGACAAGGAGGCCAGAGCCATTGAGCTGCCGACGCAGACGCTACGGGTCAGCAATGCCCCCGTTCGCAGTGCGGGCTTCAGCCCCTCTCCGAGCGAAGAGAAGATACGGCCTGAAGGCCGCACTACAAGCGCCATCCGGGTTGTCGGCGACGGGCGGGCGGTGAACGAGCGCGATGGCGCCGAACTGGTCTGGGTGCCTGCGGGCGAGTTCCTGCGCGGCAGCCCGAAGGGCGAGGGCAGCGCCGACGAGCGGCCGCAGCGGAAGGTCTGCCTCGACGGCTTCTGGGTCTACAGGTTCCCCGTCACGCTCAAGCAGTACCGGGCATTCTGCGAGAAGGCCGGCCGCGAGATGCCGCCCCTGGCCTGGGGCCAGAGCCTGCGCGTGGATGAGAAGGCCGACGAGGGGAGCTACCCGATGCTCGTGAACTGGCACGACGCCGATGCCTACGCGAGGTGGGCGGGGGGCGCCCTGCCCACCGAGGCCCAGTGGGAGAAGGCCGCCCGGGGCACCGACGGCCGCCTCTACCCCTGGGGCAACGCCTGGGACCCCGAGCGCGCCGTGGGCATGGAACGTACCCACTACCGCCACAAGGCCGGCATGTTCCCCGTCGGCAGCTCGCCTGCGGGCGCCAGCCCCTACGGGGCCGAGGACATGGCCGGCAACGTATGGGAGTGGGTGGCCGACTGGTATGGGTATCGCTACTACGAGCGCGCTCCGCGCAACAACCCGCTCGGCCCCGAGGCCGGCTCGCACAAGGTGCTTCGCGGCGGCGACAGCATGTGGGACGAGCGCCTGGCCCGCTGCGCCGCCCGCATGGCCATGCCCCCCCACGTCCGCGACTGGGTGAAGACGGGCTTCCGCGTCGCGCTGCCCGGCGGCGCGGCTCGCGGGCGCTGAACCACGCCCGGGGCGCTCTGCCTGCGAACCGGCCGCGCGGGGCCCGCGTCTACCGCTTGGGTCCCCGCTCCGCAAGGAACGCCCGAAGATAGGCTTGGCGGAACTTCTCCATCGCCTCGCCGCTCGCGACGCAATCGTCCCACGGCAGGTCGGGCCTCACGGGCGGCTCATAGGCGGGGGGCTGGGCGCGGTGCCGCGCCGCCAGCTCGCGGAAGACGCGGCCCCAGGCCTTCTCCCTGCCGTCCACCGTGAACAACCCCGTCAGCCGGCTCACGTCCCTCGCTTCGGGGTGGTCGTACAGGCCCCAGTTGAGCCAGCCGCAGGCGATGGGCGCGGTGACCTCGACCACGCGCCGGCACCACTGCGCTTGCTGCTCCTCGGTGGCAGGCTTGCCTCCGGCGTCGAGCGGCCCGCCGCCGTACCAGCCGAACTCCGCGATGACGAGCGGCAGCCCGGGCCTTGCCGCCTCGCGCGCCATGGCCTCCAGCACCGCCAGGTTGGCGGCTTCGGCCTCCGGGCTCTCGTACCTGTAGGCCCCGCTCGCCAGCGGGTAGAAGTGCAGGGACATGAAGTCCAGGTGCTTCGCGATGGCGGCCGGCCGGAAACCCGCATATTGGTCCAGGCCGATCTTCTGCGCCGGAACCGACCATTGGATCAGGCCCACTGTCACCAGCGCATCGGGGTCGGCGGCACGAATCGCCTGGGCCTGGCGCGCGACCCACTTTTCGGCCGCGCTCTCGCGGAACCGCTGGTAGTCGCCCGCGTGAGCCGCGGGCGGCTGCGCCTTCGGGTCGGGCACGGGGACTGGCTCCTGGCCGTGCTGCTTCCGCCAGGCGTCCCACTGGGTGCGCAGGTGAGGCGTGTCCCAGGCCACGGACGGCTCGTTGCGGAGGTCATAGGCCCAGAGGGTGGTCCGCCCCCGATAGCGCGTGGCGAACAACCGCCAGTAGTCGTCGAGGGCCTGGAGGCAGGCCTCGTGGGCATCGAGGCTGAAGAAGTTCATCCCCTTGGCCCACGGCGGCATGCCCTCCCAATGGTCGGGCCCCGTGGGATGGACGTACAGCCCCGCCTCGTCGGCCAGGTCGAGCAGCTTGTCGAACTTCGCCAGCCCCTCGGGGTCGAGCCTGTCGGGCTCCTTGAAGAACGAGCCGAAGGATGCGAAGACCCGCACCACGTTGGCGCCGAGCTTCCGCAGCAGGGCGAAGTCTCTGCGGGTGGCCTCCGCATCGAACTGCTTCCACAACTGCGGCGCCCAGCCTGTCCCCGGCCGGTAGTAGCTCACCCCGAAGGGCACGAAGGGCCGGCCGGCGGCGTCCACGAAGCCGCGGCGGGCAGTGTCCACTCGCACCTTCGGCAGACGCGTCCCCGGCGGAACGGCGGCGTCTGGCTCCCCTGGTGCGGCCAGGAGGACAAGGGGTACCATTGCGGTGAGCAACACGGTTCGCGCCTCGCTGTGTTCGAGATGGGTTGTCCGCCCGCGCACACGCGGCCCCTTCAGACATGCCTTGGCGCCACCCGCGAGTCAAGTGCCCCGTGCTGGCGCTCTCGGGGGCCGAGGGCGGGGTTCTTGACACGGCATTGGGGGTGTGCATGATGGCAGCCGGCGGCTGAACGAGAGAGCGGTCCCTTGCGCAAGGAGTGAACCCGATGGGGCGAACCCTGGTGTGTGGCCTGGCTTTCCTGCTGTGCGCGGCGGCCCAGGCCGGCAGCCTGGCGGATACGCCGACGCAGTACCTGATCCGCAAGCCGCCGAAGCCCGTGGTGATTGACGGCAGGCTGGACGAGTGGGACCTGGCGGCCTCGCCCTACGTCATCAGCCCGACGAGCAAGGACCCGCTCTCCAGCATCCACGCCAACGAGCCGACGAATCCGCCGAAGGGCGATGCCGACATCAGCGGCCGGGCCGCTCTCGCCTGGGACGAGCAGTGTCTCTACGTGGCCGGCCAGATGGTGGACGACCATCTCGTGGGCATCAAGCCCGACAGCGCCGGCAACCAGGGGCCGCCCGGCTGGGGCTGCGACAGCCTGATGCTGCTCGTCCACTCCTTCCGCCAGCCGATGAAGACCAACTCGCCCTACAGCAAGACCCCCTTCCTCGGTCTCCGCTACGCGCCCACCGGCCCGAATCCGCGCGGGAGGCTGCTGCCCGACGCCGCGGCCCTCGACAAGCGCGACGCCTATTGGGTGCTCACCGAGAACTCGAAGTGGGCCTGCACCGAGACGCCCCAGGGCTACAACGTCGAGGCGGCCATCCCGTGGAAGGACCTCGCCTTCGCGCCGCGGCCCGGCGAGAGGCTCTTCATGGCATTCCTCGCCGCCGACATTGATCCCGATGAGGCCCTCAACCAGGTCGGCTGGGGCTTCCACGGCGAGCCGAAGGACTGCCCGATCTTCCGCCTCGTGGAGCAGGACGACGCCCTCGGCCTCCTCACCCTCTCGATGGACGATGTGCCCTCCAACAAGGGGCTGGCCGTTCGCGCCGAGCTGGACGCCCTGAAGGACGGTGTTCGCATCGAGGCCATCGTCGTGCGGAACGCCCAGGACAAGGTGGTGCAGGAGGCGAAGGCACCCCTGGATGTGCCGAAGGGCAAGACCGGCCAGGCACTCGTCGAGCTTTCGCCCATCGCCGAACCGGGCGGCTATCTTGCAGAGCTGGTGGCGCGGACGCCGCGGGGCGGGGTCGTCGCCGCGAGGGAGCCGTTCTGTGTCGTCGCGCCCGAGAGCGTTAACCTCCCGCAGGTTTCGAAACCTGCGGGAGGTTTCCCGGGCGAAATTCATCACATGCCGCCCGACCGCATCGCGCACAACGCCTGGAGCGCCCACCGCACCGGCTTCTACAAGCACGGCTACGTCAAGGGCAAGGAGGACTACGTGCCCTGGCTCCGCAAGTACGTCGAGCCCGGCCTCAAAGGGCGGGCGCAGCAGTACGCCAAAGGCGGCAACCCCTGGGCCTACCGCGAAGCCTTCCAGTGCCTGGCCATGCACCGTCTCACTGCCGACCCCGAATATGCCGCCCTCGCCCGCGACGTGATGGACGCCATGCTCAAGATCGAGGAAGAGAAGGGGATGGGCTGGTTCCAGTTCACCAGCACCGCCATGTACCGCTACCTCACGTGGCTGAAGGACCCGAAGAGCCCCTTCGCCCCGCCCGACGCCGAGAAGCGCTATCGGGCGATTCTGCTCAAGGTCGCCGCACAGCCCGAACCGCACCTTTTCAACGAATCGGGCACCCACAATCGCGTGTGGCACCGCTATTCGATTCAGAAGGCCGCCCGCCAGGTGGCCGAGGCCGACGGCAAGCCGATTGACCCGCGCATCATCGAATACACCAACTACCACGACAAGCTGATCGGCGCGGTGGGCGACGACGACGACAACTCGGCGGGCTATCACTGGGTCTTCTTCGATGCCGCCGCCGCGCTCTACTTCCACACGGGCGACTGGGGGGCGTTTGCCCAGCACAAGGGCTTCCGCCGCACCCTCGCCCGCTACGTTGAAATGGTCGCCCCCAGCGGCGCCTGCGTCCCCTTCGGCTCCGGCTCCGGCTGGCCCGAGGTCGGCCACTCGATGTGGGCCTACGAGTGGATGTCCAACATCACCCGCGACGGCCGCTTCCGCTGGACCAGCCACCGCATCGCCGAGTACTTCTATAATCACATGGATTACCGCGCGAACCAGTACCACCTGCCGTTTGACAACGCCCGCGACAACTTCGTCCTCGCCTACCTCTTCGCCGACGATGCGGTGCAGCCGGCCCCGCCCTCGGGCCAGAGCCGCATCACCTGGCGCCACCCGATGGCCAGGGTGCCGCTCGAGGAGTTGAAGGCCCGGCCCGGCCTGTGGCACCTGCGGATGGACGGCTCGCAGTGGGTGCCCGACAAGCTGGTGCTCGCCAGCGGCGCCCAGGCGCAGGACCTCTGGGGCCTCGTGGAGCTGTTGCCCCACGGCGGCCACTGCGGCGAGCTGCCAGGCAACCTCACCAACCTGATGATCCACGACGGCGCGCTCCTCGCCGGCAACGGCTACTACGAGCTGACGCCCGACTTCAATAACATTCTGTGGGTGGAAGACCTGGACGGCCTGGCCGCCGACCCGCGGCCCATGACCACCGAGGTGCCGGTCTTCGTGGAAGACCCCGCCTTCACCTTCGCCCGCATCAGGACCACCGCCTACCAGCACCTGCCGCTCACCTACACCCGCGACATCCTGTTCGTCAAGAACGGCTTCATCGTGGTGAAGGACCGCGTGGAGTTCGGGGCGACGATGAAGGTGCGGCTCGGCCCCTGCTACCAGACCCGCAGCCTCGGCCCCGAGTGCGGCGAGAACTGGTTCAACGCCTGGTTCGACCAGCTCTACTACACCGGCCTCGGCCTCGGACGCGGCGTCCAGGCCATCCGCAATCCCTCTTGGGACCTCCTGGTCTACTTCACGCCGCGTGCCGACCGCACGCACACGGTGCAGGACAAGACGATGGAGAACGTGTGGCGGAACGCCCCCGTGCAGTTGCGGCAGGTGTGGTCGGGCATGGCCAGGGCGGGGCAGACGCTCACGTTCACCAGCATCCTCCTGCCGCACGTCCCCTCCATGACCCCGAGCGAGTTCCTCAAGGACCAGAAGCGCATCGAAGTAGCGCACGATGATGACGACCTGACCGTGCTCAAGGCCACAAGCGAGATGGACCCGATGAACAAGCTCCGCAGTGACACGTGGGTGATGCTCAACACCACGGGCAAGCCCGCCTCCGCCGGCCCGCTGGCGAGCGATGGCATGCTCGCCGTCATCGGCCACGACCACATTGGGCAGATTCAGTCCCGCGTCGTCGTTGGCGGCAAGTCGCTCACCTATCGCGGCGCCGACGAATCGCCCAAGGCCCGCACGCACGAGGCCAAGCCCGCCCAACTTCCCCAGGAACTCCTCGAGTGAGCGCATTTGTAGTGCGGGCTTCAGCCCGTATCTTGCTTCTCGCTTCCACGGCGCTGGCTTACGAGGCTCCGCTGGCCGGCGACGCTGCGACGCTGTTGGATTGGCGCTGGCTTGCGAGGCCGCTGGTGGGGCAAAGGGTGGTGAGCAACGACCCCTGGGGCAAGCGGAAGCTGGAGCCGACCGAAGGCGGCTTCGTCGCCCTCGACGTCCCCGGGCCTGGAGTGCTCGATCATCTGTGGACGCCATCGTCGGCCGGCGCCCTTCCCATCGTCGAGGCAGACGGCAAACGGCAGGAGCACCCGCCCGAGCCGTTGGCCTTCGAGGGCGGCGGGATGCGGCATCTCGTCGCGCCCATCGGCTTCCAGAATCGGTTGCGGGTCATTGCGGGCAAGCCGCAATACGCGCACTTCGCCAGCTACCGCGTGTTCCCCAAGGGCACGCCGGTGGCCGTGCCTGATGCCGAGAAGCTGAGGGCGGCAGCCGAAGCCTGGAAGATGGGCGGCTTCGGCCTGCACGAGGGCAAGCCATTCACAGAGCGCCCATTCGTGCTGCCTGCCCATGGCCGCGTCGTAGCGTTTGAGCAAGAGGGGAGCGGGGAGGTCGTTGCCCTTGAGTTCCACATGAACCCCGCTCTGACCGGCACGCTGCGGGAGGTCGTGGCCGAGTTCACCTGTGATGGGGCGATGGCTCCGTCGCTGCGCATGCCGTTGACCGACCTCGCCGGCGTGCCGCACCCGTGGCCGACCGGGCGCTGGGACCGCTATAACGGCGACCTGGCGGCCGGCCTGCGGTACCCGTGGTATCTGAACGCGCCGCGCGTCCATTTCCCCCAGGCCACGGTGCACTTCAACCTTCCCATTCCCTTCGCGCGCGGCTTGCGGATCGAACTGGTCAACCGCTCCAGCCTCACGCAGTTCGTGGGGCACACGCGGGCGGCCGTGCTGCCTCTGAGCGAGGACGAAGCGGCCCGCTGCGGGCGGCTGTGTGGCACGCGGCTCATCGCGCCCATTCGCCCCGCTGCCGAGCCCCAGCCCCTCGTCGCGTTGCCAGGGCCGGGCCAGGTCGTGGGCCTTGGGCTGTTCCTCACCGGCAACGCCTTCTGGCCGCCGGCCGTGCACGAGAGCTTTGTGTCGCTCGCGGCGGATGGCCGCGAGCCGGTCGTCGGCCATGGGTTGCTGCCCCTGTGGTTCCAGGGCATCTACGGCGGGCCGATCACCGGGCTGCCGCTCTGGAACCATCCGCGGCTGGAAGAAGGCTATGCAGGCGTGATGCGCCACTTCCTCACCGACCCCATTCTGTTCGAGCGCGAGGCCGTGTTCGGCTTCACGCCTGGGCCGAAGGCCGAGGGCGCGCCCACAAGCGGCACCGTGCTCGCCCTCTGGTATCGCTTCGGCCCGAAGCCCTACGAGGCGCCCGCGCTGCCCGACAGGGCGGAGCCGCTTCCACACTCCGTCTACCCCGACGAGGCTCCGCCGCCGACCTGGGCGGCGGAGGCCGAGGACCTCGCCCCAATGGCCACGGCCCACGAGACCGAGCTGCGCGTGGTGGAGGACACGGACCACAACTACCACCCGAACGGCGGGAAGTATCTGCACATCGTGGCCGACAGGCCGGGCGGTTACGTGGACTTTGCGGTGCGGTTGCCCGCCAGCCGCTACGTCGCCATCGGCGTCTACCCGCTCTGGGGGCCGGGGCGCGGGACGTTCGAGCTGGACCTCCTCTCGCGCGCGGAGGCGCGGGAGGGGCCGAGCTTTCCCCAGACCGATGCCTTCATTCAGGGGCGCATCCTCGGATCGGTGCCCGTGAAGGCGCCGGTGTTCACTGGCAACGCGCTCGACCTCCGCCGCGACCCCGGCTGCCACCGCACCCCGCCCATCCTCAATCCCGCTCCTGACCAGCAGGGTGTCCTCCGCCTGGTCTGCCAGGGAAAGCCGCTCGACAGCAACAGCCATCTGCTCAAGCTCGACCGCCTCCGCTGCGACACCCCGCCGCCGACGGCCCCTGGGTGGCACGAGTTCGAGGAGCTGCCGATGCCCGCCACCTCGGGCGGCCTCGTGGCCGCCGTGCCGAAGTACGGGCGGTTCGAGTGGTCGGGCTGGGGCGCCCTGCTCCTCGAGTCGCCCCCCGGCGGCAAGGCGGCGATGGTGGCGCTCGCGCCCACGGGCCCCGCTCGCCCGAGGGCGATCACGCTCAAGGGCTGCCTGGGGCCCGAGCAGGGGCGCTGGGCCGCGCGGGCCTGGGGGGAGGCGGCGGCCGCCGTCGAGCTCTCCCCGGGCAAGGATGCGGCCACCGTGGTCTCCTGGACCCTGCCCGCGGGCGCCCTGAGGCTGCCTGCCCCTGTCATCCTGGAGCTGACTTGCCTGGCGGCGGGGAAGGGGCAGGAGCGGGAGGCGAAGGCGCAGTTGGTTCTCGACGCCTGGGAGATGCCATAGAGGCTGCCTGTGCGGACCGGGCCGAACCCCCTCGGGCGGCGTGCAGGGCCGCGCCCCCTGCGCGGCGCGGTGGCGCGGCGCCGGGTCGGCGCGGCTGCTCTTCTTTCTGCGCCTATTGGCGCACCGTAATGACTCGCCCCGTCTTGCGCGCCTTCTCCGCTGCGAAGACGATGAGGTGGCTCTCGAGCGTCTCCTGCGGGCCGGACAGGACGAGGCCCGGGTCGCCCTTCGCCACGGCGGCCAGGAAGCTGTGCATCAGGCCGAAGTCGCCGCCGCCGTGGCCGCCCAGAATGCTGGGGTCGGGCGCGGTCGTGTCAATCTCCTGCGTGCGGTCGGTGAGGAAGTCGTAGTGGGTGAGCCTCGAGCCGTCGCCGTGGATTTCGCCGCGGGTGCCGAACAGGCGCGTGCGGCGGTTGCCGCCGCGGTTGAAGGCGGTCATGGTGAACGTGGCCGTGCGGCCGCCCGCGAACTCCATCGAGACGACCTGGTGGTCCACCACGTCGTTGTCGCAGGCGTAGACGCAGCGGCCGTAGGGGCCGGTGCGGAGGGCGTCGAGCACGCTCTCGCGCGTGGGCTGGGGCGTCAGCACGTCGAGCGGCCAGCCGAGGTGGCCGCGTTCGAGGCGGTCGCGGACGTAGATCTTCAGTGCGGAATAGGGGCAGGCGGCCTCCACGGGGCAGTCGAGGCAGCGGGCCGTGGCGCCCCGGGGCGCCTCCTCCTTGCGGAAGTGCTTGAGCGTGCCGAACGAGGCCACGCGGCAGCAGGGCACGCCCATCATGTAGCGAATCCAATCGAGGTCGTGGCACGACTTGGCCAGTAGCATGGGCGAGGACAGGGCGGAGTTGCGCCAGTTGCCGCGCACGAACGAGTGGGCCTGGTGCCAGTAGCCGACCGGCTCGAGGTGCTGAAGGCTCACGAGGTCGCCCACCGCGCCCGCGTCGAGCAGGGCCTTGAGCTTCTGCGTGTAACGCGTGTAGCGCATCACGTGGCCCACGGCGAACACGACCCCCGCCTTCGTCACCGCCGCCACGATGCGGCGGCAGTCGCGCTCGCTCGGCGCCATCGGCTTCTCGAGCAGGATGTGGTAGCCCTTGCGGGCCAGCGCGATGGCGGGGCCGGCGTGCATGTCGTCCTGCGTGGCCACCACGGCCGCGTCGGCGAAGCGCTTGCGGCGGGCCAGCGCCCGCCAGTCGGTGAACACGTGCTGCTTCGGAATGTCGTGAACGCGCGCGAGGTTCTCGCGGTAGTAGTCGCGCGGCTCGGCCACGCCGACCACCTTCGCCTCGTCCGGGTACTTCGCGGCGTACGACGCATAGCCGGTGCCTCGGCCGCCGGCTCCCACGATCACCAGGGTCACGGGGGGCATAGGCTCTCCTTTCCGCGGGGTCCGCTGCGCACGCAGCCTATCATACGTCTCGGTTCCCTGCAATACGGAGACGCTGGGCCACTTGCTTGTCTGGGCTTGCCTGGCTAGGATGGGGGCGAAAGGAGCGTGCCATGCAGATGAGAGTGTGTGCGCTGCTCAGCCTGATCGCCCCATGCGTGTTCGCTGCCGAGGAGGCCCCGATGAAGCCCAGGCTCGACCCGCCCGATGCCTTGCCCCCCGCGCCCGAAGGCCAGACCTGGAAGCTGGTCTGGCACGACGAGTTCGAGGGCGACAAGGTGGACGAGAGCAAGTGGGAGGTGACCGACTGCCCCCGCCGCGCGGGGCGCTGGTCGCCCAAGGCCGTGGCGCTCGACGGCAAGGGCAGCCTGGTGATCCGGACGCTCAAGGAGGGCGACACGTACCTCGACGGCTGCGTGCGCACACGGGGCAAGTTCGAGCACGCCTTCGGCTACTACGTGGCCCGCATCCGCCTCCAGAGGCAGCAAGGGCACTGGTCGGCCTTCTGGATGTTCGGCAGCGGCGTGACCACCGTGGGCAACGAGGGGATGGACGGCACCGAGATTGACATCATGGAGAAGCCCTGGCTCGACGACCGCGTGCAGCACACCCTGCACTGGGACGGCTACGGCAAGGACCACAAGTCCAAGGGCCACGTCTCCCGCAACCCCGGCATCATGGAGGGCTGGCACACCTACGGCCTGCTCTGGACGCCCGACGAGTACGTCTTCTATGTGGACGGCCAGGAGACCTGGCGGACGAACGCCGGCGGCGTGTGCCAGGTGCCGCTCTACCTCAAGCTCAGCGACGAAGTGGAATTGAAGGGCTGGGCCGGCGAACTCGCCAAGGCCAAGCTGCCCGACGAGTTCCTCACCGACTACGTCCGCGTCTACGACCTGGTGGACGCGAAGACGGGGCAAGTGGTTTGGAAGCCCAAGCCGCTGAAGTAGAGAGGCGGTGTTGGGTGTTCGGTGTCAGGTGTTCGGGTACGGAATGGTAGGGCGTGCATACTTGCACGCGGAACCCAGAGGGGACGCGGATGAAACGCGCGGCCGCTGCGAGCCAGGAGACGCTGTGCCGCGAGGCGACGGGGCTGGTGCGCAGTCTGGGGCTGATGAAGCTGGCGCGCGGCGTGGGCCGCGCGTGGCTCGTCGGCAGCGTGCCGCTCAAGCTGATCGTCAAGCCCGACATTGACATCCACGTGCTCGTGCCCCGCCGCGTGAGAAACCGCGAATCGCCCGAATCTGGCGAATCAGGAATCCGAGCGGCCCATTCGCGTGATTCGCAAGATTCGCGGTTTGCAGCCTGGTCTGGCCTCGACGCCCCCGAGGTGCCCGCCGCGCTCGCCATCGCCAAAGGGCTGCTGGAGCGCGGAATCCACAGGCTCGAACTCCTGCGCTTCCTCTTCCGCGACGCCGTGAAGATCGGCTTCGATACCCGTGTCGGCGAGCGGACCTGGCACGTGGACGTGTGGGTGACGAGCGACCCCGAGAACCTGGGCACGGGGCCGACCCGCTGGGTACGGCGGCGGTTGACGCCTGAGTTGCGGGCGGCTATCCTCAAGCTCAAGCGCTACTACGCCAAGCGCGACATGTGCCGCTTCGGGATGTCGGGCGAACTCTACAAGGCGGTGATCCAGGCCGGCGTGCGCACCCCGCGCCAGTTCCTCGCATACGCCCGAACCCACGAGCTGAACTACACCGACGTCCTGCGGATGCTCGAAGCCGACGCCCGCACCTGGGGACGCCGCGCCAGCAAGAGGAGCCAGTGATGCAAGAGATGGGTAGGGTGTGCATACTTGCACACCATCTTCGCAGTGCCTCCCGTCCAATCCCGCGTGCAAGCATGCACGCCCTACCAGTTCTCGGCCTGCTGCTCGCGGCGACGGCGTGGGGCGTGGAGATCGTGCGGGAGGGGAAGCCGCTCGGCGCGGTGTGGCACGCGGGCGATGCGAAGGAGGCCGCTGCCGATGCCGCCGAGTTCATCGCCAGGATGTCAGGCGCGAACCTCGACACGAAGGTCGCCGCGGCGGGCGAGCGGCCCCCCGCGGGCGAGCCGGCCATCGTGCTGGGCGCTCTGGCGCTGGAGATGGGCCTCAAGCCCCCGCCGAAAACCGTCTCGCTCGACGGCTATTGCCTCCAGACAAAGGGCAGCCACCTGCTTGCGGCCGGCGAATCGCCCCTCGCCACCCGTTTCGCCGTCACGCATTTCCTCGAGGCCCTCGGCTGCCGCTGGTTCATGGCCAACAGGCTGGGCGAGGTGATCCCCGAGCTGAAGACCATCTCGCTCGACGGCTTCGACGCGAGCGAGAAGCCCGACTTCCTCTACCGCAACGTCTGGAACTTCGTGCCGCAGGCCCGCTCGCGCCTGGGCGGAGTTGACCTGCCCAACCGCCACGACTGGGAGCACGTGCCGCCCGACAAGTATTTCAAGGACCACCCCGAGTACTACGCCCTCCGCGGGGGCGAGCGGCGGCCCGGCGGCTGGCTGTGCACGAGCCACCCCGACGTTGCCCGCCTGTTCGCCGAAGCCTACGTCGCCAAGGCGAAGAAGGGGCTGAAGGCCGACACCATCTCGCCGCCCGACGGCCGCGGCTTCTGCGAGTGCGACAAGTGCAGGGCCCTCGATGTGCCCGGCTACATCGAGCCCAGCTCCGGCACCCTCTCGATGTCCGACCGCTACGTCCGCTTCTTCGACGCCGTCGGCCAGCAGGTGGCCCGCGACGCGCCCGGCTTCATCCTGAGCTTCTACTGCTACTCCGACTACACGCTGCCGCCGAAGACCGTGAGCAAGGTCGCGGGCAACCTCTGCGCCTGGGTCACGACCATCCGCTTCTGCCGCATCCACGGCGTCAACAACCCCCGCTGCGAATCGCGCCAGCGCTACAAGGCCGTCGTCGAGGCCTGGGCCAAGCTCATGCAGACCGCCTGCTACGACTACAACTACAACCTCGCCGAGGTCACGGTGCCCATCTCCAAGATCGCCTACATGAAGGAGAACATCCCCTTCCTCAAGAGCACCGGCTGCTGGGGCATCAACCTGGAGTCCATGTCGGCCTGGAACCTCTACGGCCCCCACACCTATCTGGCCAGCCGCCTGATGTGGAAGGCCGATGCCGACGCGGACGCCATCCTCGACGACTACTACGCCAAGCTCTTCGGCAAGGCCGCGCGCGACGTGAAAGCCTATTGGGAGCGGATTGACAAGGCGGTGCGCGAGGCCGACGTCCACGTCGGCTCCTTCCACGGCGTCCACGCCATCTGGACCCCCGACCTCGTGAAACAATGCGAGGCCGACCTCGACGCCGCGGCAAGGGCCGCCGAGAATGATGTCGAGCGCGAGCGGGTCACGCTCTTCCGCTCCGGCCTCGAGAGCGCCCGCTTCTTCCTCGCCGTCCGCGACGCCATCAACCGCTGCGACTTCGCGGCGGCCAAGACCGCCTTCGACGCCTGGCTGAAGCACATGGACGACGCCTTCGCCAGGCAGTACAGCACCATGGGCGGCTACAAGCGCGGCTACGCCGAATGGTTCCTCAAGCCCGTCATCGAGAGCGGACTCGCCCGCACGACCGGCGAGCGCACGCTCGTGGCCCAACTGCCCGACGAGTGGGACTTCCGTTACGACCCCGCCGACGGTGGCGAAAAAGAGGGCTGGTTCAAGGCCGAAGTCGCTGCCGATGGCTGGCAGAAGGTGAAGACCTACTCCGCCACCCTCAACGAGCAGAAGGTGCCCGAACAGCTCACCTGGATGTGGTACCGCACGCGGCTCAAGGCGCCCGACGCCCTGCCCGCCGGCCCGCTGCACCTGTGGTTCGGCGAGGTGGACGGCAGCCCGACGAAAGTGTGGGTGAACGGGGAGCTCGTGGGCGAGTTCACCGGCGCCCGCAAGCCCAGCGAGGTCGAGGTCACGGGCAAGCTGCTCGCGGGCAAGGAGAACCTTGTCGTGGTCAAGACCGGCCACCTGAGCATCAGCGAGCTGATGCTCGGCGGCATCGTGCGCCCCGCGATGCTCTACGCCGGCCCCAAGCCCGAGCCGCCCGCGAAGGCACGGAATCAATGAGGAAGGCAGGAATGCAGAAAAGGAAACTCCTTGCTGTGGTGGGCGCGCTGGTCGTGGCCATGCAAGCCAGCCGCGCGGCGAGCTTCTTCGTTGCGCCCGACGGCACGGCGCAGGGCGACGGCACCCGCGAGAAGCCATTCAGCCTCGCAGCCATCCCCCGCGAGAAGCTCAAGCCCGGGGACGAGGTGGTCTTCCTTGATGGCGTCTACAAGGGCACCTTGAGCATCTCGTCCATCGGCAACGAGAAGGGGCCGATCGTCTACCGCGCCGCGAACCGCCACCGGGCGATCCTCGACGGCGGCACGCCCGTCGCCGGCTGGCAGAAGGCGCCCAACCTCGCGGGCGTGTGGACCTGCCGAATGAACGCCGTGCCCGAGCGCTTCCTCGTGAACGGCGAAGGGCTCATCCCCTCCACCTCGCGCTGGCGGCGCGACGGCAAGGAGTCCCTCGATGAGGGGATGTTTGCCAGCGAGAAGATAGAGCGCGACCCCGACGTGCTGGAGGAGGACAAAGGCGGGGCGAGAAACCGCGAATCGGGCGAATCAGGAGAACGCCCGGCCCATTCGCGGGATTCGCGGGATTCGCGGTTTGCCGGCTCCCGCTTCCTCGTCCACATCCGCCCCTGGGCCGGGGCGGAGCCCAAGGAAGTCTTCGCCCTTTCCGGCACCATCCTGCATGTGAGCGGCGCGTACAACATTGTGGACGGCTTCCTGGTCCGCCGCGGGGTCATCGGCATCGGCCTCGGCGGCAAGCTGGTCCACACCTACAAACAGGAGGCGGGCACGTACCTCGACATCTCGGGCCTCGCCAACAACTCCTATGGCTCGTTCAACATCGTCCGAAACTGCATCGTCCGCGACATGATGGGCTGCGGCATGACCTCCAACGAGAGCCGCTTCAACCTGATCGAGGACTGCGTGATCTATAACGCGGGCATGGGCCAGGGCGACCACGGCATCTATATCTCGCAGGGCGCCGAAAACCTCGTGCTGCGGCGAAACGTCTGGTGGCGCACCAGCGGCGGGGCGATCCACATCTATTCGGGCACCGGCGTGGATAGCCCGCGCAATATCGTGGTCGAGCGAAACGTCTTCGGCCCCGACAAGCGCAACCGCTGCTTCCCGCTCGCCGGCCGCAAGAGCGCGGCGGTCTACGTTTGGGGCGGCAGCCGCTGGGCGGGGGGCAACCGCATTGTCCACAACCTCGTCCTCGGCCCGGTGGACCGCGCGATGTCGGTCCACAAGTGCCACTTCAACCTGATCGCCCACAACACGCTCGTCGGCAGCGACGGTGCGCCGGTCCAGATCGGCGAGAGCTTCGGCAATCTCATCCTCAACAACATCCTCGAATACGCCCCCGGCGGCGAGGCGCATCCTGGCGGCTATGTGAACTTCCTCGACGACGCCCGCGGCCCGGCCCTCAACACCGTGCGGGGTAACCTGCTGCTGCCGCGCGGCGACGGGGGCAAGGAGGTGCCTGCCTGGGCGCTGGCGAGCAAGTTCGCGGCGGCCGACCCGTTCGTTGACAGAGCGAAGTTCGACTTCCGGCTCAAGCCCGACAGTCAAGCCATCGGCCTGGGCATTCCTTTCCCGCATCTCACCCCCGAGGGGAAGGACAAGGCCCCCTCCGCCGGCGCCCTGGAGCCCGGCGACGAGGTGTTCGGCGAGAAAGGCAAGTTCCCCGAGATTCCCCAATGGCTTCTCGACGAATGGCCGCTCTCGAGGCGCGGCCAGTGAAGCGCATCCTCTCCGTCGTCGCGCTCGCCTGCGCTCTGGCCGGCTGCCAGCAGTTCGGCGGGCGGTTCACACCCGAGCCCGGCGACCTGCTGTTCCAGGACCTCGATGCCGGGCCGCTGTGCGACGCCATTGAGGCGGTGACCGAGGGGGTTGGTGGAGCCAAGTTCTCCCACGTGGGCATCGCCGCCCGCTCGAACGACGGGCGGGCCATCGTCATCGAGGCGGGTGGGGGCGGGGTGAAGACGACCTCGCTCGAGCAGTTCCTCGCACGCAGCCGCGACGCCCGCGGCCGCCCGAAAGTGGTCGTGGGGCGCCTGCGGCCCGCCTATCGCCACCTGATCCCCCGGGCGCTCGACGAGGCCGTCGCGCTCCTGGGCAAGCCCTACGACAAGGTCTTCGCCATCGGTAACGACGGCTTCTATTGCTCAGAACTGGTCTACGAAGCGTTCCGGCGGGCGAACGGCGGGCAGCCGCTCTTCGACCTGGCGCCCATGACCTTCCGCGACCCCGCGACCGGCGCGACGCTGCCCACCTGGGCCGACTACTTCCGCAAGCTCGACGCCCCGGTCCCCGAGGGGCAGCCGGGCATCAACCCCGGCGGCATCTCGCGCTCGTCCGCGATCCGGATCATCCACGCCTACGGCCGGCCGACGGGGTGGTGAGCGGCGCACCGGCTCAGGCTCTCCCCCGCATCGCGGCCTCGACGGCGTCGAGATCGAGCGGGGCGAGGGCAGTGAGGTTCTCGATGCCCGTCTCCGTCACGGCCACGGTGTCCTCGCAGCGGATGTAGACCTTCTCCTCGGGCACCCACATCTGCGGGTCCACCGAGAAGACGACGCCCGGACGCAAGGGCTGGGCGCGATAGGGGCCGTCGTCGTGGACGGCCATGCCGACCGGGTGCGAGAGGTGGCCCTTGAACTCCAGCGCCCGGCGGGCCGCCGCCTCGTAGATGGGCTTCGAGAACCTCGTGCGCTCGACCACCTTCGCCATCGCCGCAGCGGCCTCGGCGTGAATCTCGTCCGCCGTCCGGCCCGGGCGGATGAGAGGCAGAAGGGTCTTGTGGTACTCGACGATGAAGCTGTACAACTCGCGCTGCCAGGGGGCATACGCGCCGCCGACGGGCCAGATGCGGCCGATATCGCTCGTGTAGTAGTGGTAGTCGGGCGCTACGTCCATCAACACGATATCGCCGTCCTGCATCACGGCGTCGTTGCGGTTGTAGTGGCCGTGCCACATGTTGGCCCCCGAGGCGATGATGGCGGCGTAGCCCTCGCCGCGGGCACCGTGGCGAATGTAGAGGCCGACCGCGATGGCGGCCAGCTCGCGCTCGACCATGCCCGGCTTCGTCGCTCGCATGGCCTCGGCGACGGCCAGCGCCGTCAGCTCGCCCGCGCGGCGCAGGAGGGCCACCTCGCGCGTGCTCTTGACGGAGCGGAGCGTGTCGAGGGTGGGCGTGAGGTCGCGAAGCTCCAGCCTCGGCAGGCGCGCACGCAGCAGGGCGATGAGGTGCTGCTCGCGGCTCAGGCGGCCGTCCCACGGGTCGCTCGCCGCCGATCGCTCGGCGTGGAGCATGGAGCCCCGGCTGGCCGTGCGGCCCTCGGTCGGGCGGAACGGGGTGTAGAGCACGCTCACCTGCTGAAGGTGGCCGGCAAGCGCTTCGGGCGGGTGGACGCTGTCCACGCCCGTCAGGCGCTTGACCAGGTCGGCGTCCTCGGCGGCGAGTGATGGGCCTTCGGCGGCCGCCTGCTCGGGGCGGTGGGGCAGGAAGAGCCGCGCCTTGCGGCTCCGCCCGTCGAGGAACAGGTATGCGTGCGGCACCTCGATGCCACAACAATAGTAGAACTCGTTGGACTGTCGGAAGACCTCCATTCCGCCCTGCTGCGGCGCGCCCTGGATCAGGGCGTGGGCCTCGGGGCCGATGGCGTCGAAAACCTTCGCCCATCGCTCCTGGAACTCTTCGGGCGGGAAGTCGGTCTGGAACAGCTTGCTCTCGGCCGCATTGGCCTCAGTCTGTGGTGCCATGCAAACTCCTCGAACCGTGGCTTGTGGACACAACACGAGAGGATGATTGGATGGGTGGATAAATGGATGATTGCCCGGCACTCATCCACCCATCCATTCATCCATTCATTCCCCATTGGACCCTCGCCACACTGTGGGGCGGCAGTGAGACCACGAGTTGCCCCTCCGGCCCGCGCCGCACGGCGAGCCGCCGGCGGCGAAACACGGAACCGGGGCGGTAGTTGCTGGCTGTGAGGAGACAGGCCTCCCGCGGGGCAGAGACGCCCCGCCCACAAGGGAGTGTCTGGGCGCCCGCCAGCGAGATCGCCGCCTCGCGGGCGGCGTCGGGGCTGCGATTGACGAGGGTGACGGTGAGCTGCCCGGTGCGCGGGTTGCGCGAGGCAACTATATCGAGGTCGTCGCCTTCCGGCGAGGGCTCAATGTCGAGCAGTTCATTGCCGTGGTGGGCCTTGAAAAGCGCGTGGACCTGGCCGGTGGGCGTGAGCCGCGCGGAGGCCGGCTCGACGAGGATGGCGCCCTCGTTGACCGGCTCGAAGTAGGCGCCGATAGCGACGCCGAGCTTGCGCGCCTCGCGGCACAGGTGGCCGAGCATGAGCGCCGCGTAGATGCCCTCGGCCACGCCCGGCTCGCGATACCAGGCGTACCACACGTTCCACTCGTCGAAGGCGATGCCGATGTTCTTGTCGCGGCGGGGGCTTTCGGCGATGAGGTCGCGGATGTCGAGCATGGTGAGGCGCGTCTCGCCCGTGTAGCCCTCGCCGCGGGCGCGGGTGTGGAAGATGATGTCGGGGCACGAGGCGAGGTGGCGGAACTCGGCCTCCCCCTCCGCACCCTCGAACCGCCGCATGAGAGTATTGTAGGTGTGGTGTGAGATGTTCTGATAGTAGTCCTCCTCGAAGGCCAGGAGGCCCTGGTACCACTGCTCGCTCCAGCCGGTGGACGACGTGAAGACGAGGCCGGGGCTGACGGCGCGCATCGCGCGGGCGCAGTCGGCGGCCAGGCGGCTGTACTCGCGGGGCGTGTTGGGGCCTTTCATGTGCGAGTAGCCCATCTCGTTGCCGAGGGTCCAGTGCCGCACATTGTAGGGTTGCGGGTGGCCGCGTTCGGCGCGCAGGCGGCCCCACTTCGTCTCGGGGCCGCCGTTGCAGTACTCGACCCAGGCGGCGGCCTCCTCGACGCCCTCCAGGCTCATGTTGATGGTGAGGAACGGCTCGGCGCCCAGCTCGCGGCAGAGGGCGAGGAACTCGTCGGTGCCGATCTCGTGGTCGTCGAACCCGTCGGTATGGGGCAGCGTCTCGATGAAGGCGCTCTTCAGCGGCGCGCGGCGGTCCACGGGCAGCAGGCCGTCCTGCCAGCGGTAGTCGCCGGCGAAGTTGCCCCCCGGCCAGCGCAGGAGCGGCATGCCGATTTCTTTGAGCAGCTTGACCACGTCGCGGCGCAGGCCGTGGAAGTGGTCGGCGGGCAGGAGCGAGGCCGTGCCTACGTAGAGCACGCCCGGCCCCTGAAACGTGATCTCGAGGCGCGCGTCGGCCGTGGTGGCCGGGGCGGCGAAGCCGAAGTCCACCTCCGCCCATCCAGCGGCGTTGGCCTTGAAGCGGGCAGGGTTCGGCGCCTTGCCCGAGATGCGGACGCTCACCGCCAGATCGCGGTCGGCGCGGAGCGCGAGGCGACCGACGTAGCGCCGCCCGCGCACGAGCGGGATGCCGCGCTGGGCGATGCCGCAGCGGGCCTTCGTGAAGCACTCGACCCGCTGCCGCTGGCAGGCCGAGCCGTTCCGCGCGTCATAGTGCCTGGTGAACGGATCGCCGTCAGTCGCCTTGTAGCCGCCCTGCATTTCGAGCAGGAACCAGCTCTGGCGCGAGCCGGCCGGCTGCCAACCGTTGGCGAGGCCATTGTGTTGCGGCATGCCGGCGAACTTGCGGTTGCGGAGAAGCTGGGCGCTCAGGCCGCGCCAGAGGCAACTCCGCGTGTGCTCGAGGTTATGGCCGAACCACAGCGGGGAAATCTCGCCCGCCGTCCGCGCGGGATTCACCAGGAATTCCGTCATCGGGCCCCCTGTCTTATCGCAGGATCGCGGCGCGGTGGCTGTCGACTCTACCCGCGGCGGCGTCTCCCTGCAGAGAGGTCCGCCGGCGTCCATTGTGGCGAACAGCCCCGCCGTGTCAAGCGAGGAGGAGAGCCCCACGCAAGGCCGGGCGGCGCTACGGGGCGCCGGCGCGCCCTCACGGCGTTGCACCCGCGCCGCGCTGGAGGATGAAGGCCGCGCGACAGGTCTCATCGAAGAGGCGGAAGGCGTGCAGGTTCTCGAACGCGCCGCCCTCGGCCCTGAGGCGGCCTAGGAGCTCCGACAGCCCATGGCCCTCATGGAGGCGCACAACGACGGGCACGTTGCGGCCGAGATCGCGCAGCCGGTGGTGGGCGATCAGCGCGGCCGAGAGGCTCTCCGCGTCCTCGGGCAGGCACACGTAGACGATGGTGGCGCGGCAGACCCCGTACTCGTCGGCCAGGAACTCGGCCCGCTGGAACTGGGGCGTGGCGACGCCCATCTGGCGCGGCAGGAGGACGCACGTGCGGTCGAGCCCGGGGTACCGGAACTTGAGGGCCGCCACGCTGGCCTCCGCCTGCTCGTCCACCACGGTGATATGGGGACGCGCCCCGGCGGCATGTGGGTGGCCGCGCCAGGCATGCGCGGCGCGCACAATGAGGCTCTGGCCCAGGCGCCCGAGGCCCACGACCACGAGCTGCGGCTCCTGGCCCTCGGCGGCGGCGAAGGGCGGGTGGGCCTGAAGCAGGGCCTCGGCCCCGCGCTCGTAGACATTGAAGAATTGCAGCCGAAAGGCGTCGGGCCGCTCGGCGCGGGCCTGGGTCTCGCGAAGTACACGGCACAGCTCGCGGTCGTTGATGTGGGCGTAGCACTCCAGGGCGCCGCCCTGGCGCCCGCGCACCAGTCCCTCCGCCCGCACGGCGATCTCGGTGTTGACCCCGTCGTCGTTGGTCAGGGCGATCAGGTATCGCGCCATCGGCACCCGCGCCTGGCGCAGCATCTCCGGCTCGCTGGCATCCCCCACCACCACGACGGCGCCGAAGCCGCGGCACTGGCTGATGAACTCGTTGGCAGGGTCCGACTCGATGACCGCCACCAGGTGGCCGCGCTCGCGGAAGTCCCGCGCCAGCAGCATGGCCTTGCGCCCCAGGCCGCAGATCACCACGTGGCCGCGGGCGCGGCGGAGCCACAGCAACTGCGATTGCCGGGCGAAGAGCATCACCATCGTCTGGAACACGGTGTAGAACATCACCCCCGGCGCGAGAAAGCGAGCGACCTCGAGCGCCCAGTTCACCGCCAGGGGATTCGAGATGTTGCGCGCGCTGAGCTTGAACAACTCCAGGGTCGAGTGGAGCGTGTGCCAGAAGGTCGTCGGCCGGCCGGTGTCGGCGAAGTGTCTGGCGTACCCCAGGTGGCCCAAGAGCAGGGCGGCAAGCCACAGGATGGCGAGGATGCCCCACTTGACGCGCGGGTTGCCGCTGAAGAGGACCCGCCGCGCCCAGTAGCGGGTCCCGGCCGGCGCGTCCGGGTGGCGGCCAGTATCTGCCTCGCTCGTCATCGTGCACCCCCATTGCCGCCGAGCCGCACGCCGGCTCGCCATGGGCAACCGCCACCCCGTCCGAGCGCTCGCGGGCGCCCCTCTCACGCGTGGCCCCGCCGGAGCCGGTCGGCCCAAACACCTTCTTATGATACTCCGAATCAAGAGCTTACGCCAGAGTAAGGTTCCTTCCTCTTGATATCAGCAGGCAGTGCGGTATAATCGTAGAAGAGATTTCGTGGGACGGTCGGGGAGTGTCTGCGGCGCGGTTGGAGCTGTCGGCGTTGGCCAGGGGGGAGGGCGGTTCTGGGCTCCAGAGGTTCAGGACGCCAACGCTGGCGGACCCTAGCAAGAAACAAGGAGACGAGCATGCTGTGCCGGCGGCTTGCGGCGCAGTGGGTGTTCCTTCACATCCTGGCGAGCCTGGCCCTGTGCGCGCAGGCGGGCGCGGCTGCCGCGCCGCCGCAGGGCCAGCAGGCGATCACCCTCGCCTACGACTTCGAGAGCCCCCAGATGAGCGCGGCCGGCGACCACACGCGCCTGGCCATGCCCGGCTGCGGCCGGACGCGCCGCGTGGGCGAGCCGGCGTTGCCCTTCCGCCTCGCGCGCGTGCTCCTGCCCCTGGGCTGCACGGTCACAGGGGTCGAGGCCCGCCTGACGGGGCCGGCCAGATCGTTGGACGTGGCTCGCCCGGTGGAGTTCGGGCGCGTGGCGGTGCCTTTCGGGGCCGATGCGGCCCGCGTGGCCGCGGCCCGGGCCGCCGATAGGCCCAGGCCCGAGGTCTACAACTCCAACAACCCCTATCCCCAGCAGCGGGCCGAGCTGCTGTCGGTCCAGCGGATGTGCGGTTACGACATCGCGCTGATCCGCATCTTCCCGGTCCAGTACACCCCCAAGGCCAGAAAGCTCCTCTTCTCGCCTTGTATCGAGCTCACCGTGCACATAGCGCCACAGGGGGGCAAGGCCGCGGCGAATACGACCCTTCGGCGCTCGAAGGCCGATGCCGCCCGCGTGGCCGCGCTGGTGGACAACCCCGAGGCTCTGCCCGAGCAGCCCGCGGAGCCCAGCGCTCCGGCACCCACCGGCGGCCCGCAGCCGGCTGAGGGCCCCTACGACTATCTCCTCGTCACCGGCTCCTCGCTCCTCAGCTCCTTCCAGCCGCTCCTCAATCACCGCACCGCCCAAGGCCTGCGCGTGAAGGCCGAGGCCATCGAGAACATCGTCAATAGCTATGCGGGCGTAGACACCGCCGAGAAGCTCCGCAACTACATCATCTACGCCTACACGAACTGGGGCATTCAGTACGTGCTCCTCGGTGGCGACGTCGGCGTCATCCCCGCCCGCGGCGTCTACGGCAAGGTGTCGGGCGCCGCCGCCCTGGGCGACTATGTGGACAACAGCATCCCCTGCGACCTCTACTATGCCTGCCTCGATGGCCCGTGGAACTTCGATGGCGACGCCCTCTGGGGCGAGCCCAACGACGGCGCCGGCGGCGGCGACGTGGACCTCGTGCCCGAGGTCTACCTGGGCCGCGCCGCCGTGGACACCGTGGCGCTCACCCAGCAGTTCGTCGCTAAGACCATTGCCTACGAGACGACTCCCCACCCGCACCCCGACACGGCCCTCTTCCTCGCCGAATCCCTCGGCGGCGGGGCCGAGGGCGGCGACGGCCTCGACCCTCTCCTGCCTCATTTCTCGAACTACACGGTGAACTGGCTGGACGACCGCGTAGCCTACTGGAGCGCCACCCAATGCCTCCAAGCCCTCAACAACTCGCCGCACCTCGTCGCCCATTGCGGCCACACCAACTGGAACTACGCGCTGCGCCTGAGCAACAGCAACCTCTCCTCGCTCACCAACACGGGACTGTTTCTCGTCAACAGCATCGGCTGCTATCCCGGCGCCTTCGACTACTCGGACTGCTTCGCCGAGGTCCTGCACCTGCTTAACGGCGTCGGCGCCTTCGCCGTCGTCATGAACTCGCGCTACGGCTGGTACAACCCTTACGCCGAGTGGATGTTCAGCGGTGAGTTCCAGAAGACCTTCTTCAATAACCTGCTCACCAAAGGCTACAACCGCATCGGGGTGGCCCATCAGCGCTCCAAGACCGACATGCTCGGCAGCGTCGAGCACGTCGAAGGCCCCGATGGCATGGTCTACCGCTGGTGCTACTTCGAGCTCACCCTCTTCGGCGACCCTTACACCGCCGTCACCACTGCCACCTCGCCCCAGAATCTTACCGTCAAGTCCTTCGACGCCACCCCCACTGTCAATAATTACTTCACCGGCCTCAACGTCACCGTCAACCCGGCGCCGAATGGCGTCACCGAGTTCACCCGCAGTTACCCACGCGGTTCCAATGTTGCCCTCACAGCGCCCCCCACCTACGGCACGGTCCCCTTCCGCCGCTGGAAGCTGGACGACGTGGACCAGCCGGTCGGGCAAACCACGCTCACGGTCGCCATGACCGCCAATCGCACGGCGGTGGCCGTCTACGTCGGACCTGGCATCATCGTTCAGCCCACCTCGGGCCTCAAGACCACGGAGGCCGGCGGCACCGCCCAGTTCACGGTCGCCCTCGCCACGCAGCCGACGGCCAACGTCACCATTGGCCTTTCTTCGAGCGACCCGAGCGAGGGGACGGTCTCGCCCACGAGCCTGACCTTCACGCCGG